>CANQOU010000035.1 GCA_947625565.1 uncultured Clostridia bacterium | reverse complement strand
GAAATACAGAAAAAAGTCTATAAAAATTCTAAAAGAGAATATAAAATAATAGATGGTGTAAATACAAGAGTTAAAGAATTTGATAATGAATCTGAAAGGTAATCTCATCGTCAAATTACATATTCTAGAACAGATTACAGATACAAATTGATGAGATGAAAAATTGGATTTAAATTAAAATGTGAAATGAGGAATAAAATGAAACCATATATAGGAGATGTAACTTATAATATGCGATACAAACAATTTTCAAAAATTCTTTCACAAAAAATACAACAAGCAAAAGGATGTAAAGGTTATAAAGAATTTGTAGAAGATGTAGCATTGCTAAGAAAAACTAGAGTAAATTGTGGGAAACCATCAATACTTGCTGATTATTGGATGCGAAGAATTTGCAATATGAGTAAATCTAAAATCACAAAGTATGTTAATAATTATAAAAAAGGAATGTTAGATCCATATCAATATGAACCAAAAGAAAGAGATATTGCAAATGAAAATGGTTTTATGAGTGAAGATGAGGATGATTTTATTGGGGGAATATAAGACACAAATAATGTAAGGAGTGGCTAAATGGCATAATATTAAATAAAAGTTACAAAAAATAATTGTATGAAGAATAAAAAATAAAAATCCGTAAAAAAGGCTACACAAAAATAAAAAAATATGTTATTATATAAAAGTACAAATTATATTTGTACAACTATAAATTGTTTAATAAAAATTTTAAAAAATTCTGGCACAATTTTGGCACAATCCAAAAAAATGCGAACCCGCAAACCCAGTAATATCAACAAAACAAATTTTAGGTAAAAATATTATATAAAAAGCCAGAAAGTAGCTTAAATACTAGAAAAAATAAAGGAGGAATTAGTCATGTCAGGACATTCAAAATGGGCAAATATACAAGCAAAAAAAGGAAAAACTGATGCAGCAAGAGGAAAGGTTTTTACTAAATTAGGAAGGGAACTTCTAATTGCAGTTAAGCAAGGAGGACCAGATCCAGCAGGAAATTCAAAACTAAAAGATGTAATTGCAAAATGTAAAGCTGCTAATATGCCTAATGATACTATAAATAATGCTATAAAAAAAGCATCAGGAGCAGGTAATAATGATAATTATGAAGAAATTACATATGAAGGGTATGGACCTAATGGTGTTGCTATTATTGTAGAGGCAGCAACAGATAATAAAAACAGAACAGCTGCAGATGTAAGACATGTATTTGATAAAGCAGGAGGAAATCTAGGAACAACAGGATGTGTTTCATATATGTTTAATAAAAAAGGAGTAATTGTAATAGAAAAAGCATCAACTCAAAAGGATGAAGAAGAATTAATGATGTTAGCACTAGATGCAGGTGCAGAAGACTTTGTATCAGACGAAGAAATATATGAAATTACAACAGACCCTTCAGATTTTTCTAGTGTAAGAGAAAAATTAGAAGAAGAAGGTTTAACATTTTTAGAAGCAGAAGTTCAAATGGTACCAACAACAACTGTTGCACTTGATGAAAAAGGTGCAGAAAAAATGGAAAGACTATTAGAAAGATTAGACGAACTAGATGATGTATCAAATGTTTATCATAATTGGGAAGAAGCATAAAATAATTCTTTTCTGACGTAAAATGATACAAAAGAAAGGAATATAATAAAATGAATAATAAAAAATTAAAACCACTCTTTATTATTATAGCTGTTATAGCAATAGTTATTATATCAATGCTATTAGTTTTGTTATTTATAAATAATAAACCAACTGAGATAAATGAAGAAGAACCACAAAAAATAGAACTTTCAAATTCAGAAAAAGAAGAAGTAAAAAAACAAATTTATGAATATTTTGTAAAAAAACAAAATACACCATATGAAAACACAGGAAAATTTGTAATGAATTTAATATCAAGCATAGAACCATTATATGAAATACCAAATGTGGAATTTTCAGGCAAAACCGACATAGAAAATAAAAAGTCAGAAGGAAAAATAGAAATTAAATATTCAGATAATTTGACATTTCCAATAAATTACAAAAGAACTGGAAATATTTATGGAATACAGATAGATACAGTTTCTAAACAATACATTGCTATAAAAAATAGCAAATTAGCATATAAATCAATTTTAGATATAATAAACAATGCGGTGAATATAACAAAAACAGAGGAAGGACAATACAATATCGAATTTGACGAACAAATTTCAAAAGATATTGTGCTAGAATTTTTAGAAACTTTTGAACAAGATACAAATGAATTAAAAGAACAAATAGAAGAAAAATATGAAGATAACGAGGTAACACTAACAGCTTCATTTACAGGTTTAGATGCTCGGAAATGTTAAAGAAATATATATAATTGATTTACAAGCCTCAAAGGACCATATTGTAGAATATCAATTTGAAAATCAAGTTTCTTTTAAAAATAATCTGGAAATAGAAGAAATAACCGAAAATACAAGCTTAATTTTAAATAATTATACAGATGAAGAAATTGAAAAAATAAAAGAAGCTGTCAAAACTAGAGTGGCAGACGCCAATAAAGATTTGGCAATAAAATATCTTTTAGAAAATCAATTAGAGGAAGATATATATGTATTTCCTACAGGAAAAATTGCATATGATGATTTAGTAAATCAAAGTGAAGATTTAATGCAAAAAGAAAAAACAGAATTACAAGAACAAATTGTAAGTATAAGAGAACAATTACAAAAGATTGCAAATGAGGCAATAACAAGATTTGAAAATAAAGAATATGAAGAAGAGGAAATAACGACAAAATTTGATGCTGTTAAACAAGAAATTGAATTTGCAACTCTTGACATAGATTCAACTATTTCAGTAGAAGATAATAATGTTATAGTAGAATTTAATGCAAACAAACCAATAGAAATTAGGGTAGTAATAAATAAAGAAGGACAGCTTGATGGATGGACATATCAATATATTACATATAATCCTGAAGAAGGGGAAGAAAGTGAATAATAAAAAAACAAAGAAACAATGCCATATGAGAATGAAAAAACATATCAATAGAAGGTAGCATATAAATGATAATACACAGATGCCTAAAAGGTAGTCAGAAATATGAAATATCAGTTTCATATGACAATACTGGTAGAGTAAATTCAGTAAAGATTGAAAACGCATCAAATTAGTAAAAAAAGTTCTAAATAAAAAACTAAGACATATAATATAGAGATATATTATATGTCTTTTTTCTATACAAGAAAAGACAAGCTATTAGAAAGGCAGAGAAGTGAAAGATATTTTAAAATATTTTCCAAACAATATAAGTATGCTAATCTTAGAAGCAATAAAACAAAATCCAAATACAAAAATAGAAGAAAATGCAATAGAAATTAGAATTCGTAATAATAGGCCAATTCTAATTAAACTAAGAGAATTAGATATAATAATACAATACATTATAACAGAAACAGAAATGTTATACATATTAGAAAAATTATGTGAAAATTCAATTTATGCATACAAAAATCAAATTTGTCAAGGATATATTACCATTCCTGGGGGACATAGAGTAGGAATAACAGGAACCTGTGTTATTGAAAATGGAAATATAATAAATATAAAAAACATATCTAGTCTTAATTTTAGAATTGCACGACAAATAAAAGGATGTAGCATGAGAATTTTAAAAGATGTTATTGATAAAGAACATAAAAATATTTTTACAACACTTATAGTATCTCCACCTCGGAAAAGGAAAAACCACAATGTTACGTGATTTGGTAAGAGTTATTAGTAATGGAATTCCAGAAATGCATTTTAGAGGTAAAACCTGTGGACTAGTTGATGAAAGAGGAGAAATAGCAGCAACATATAAAGGAGTGCCACAAAATGATGTTGGAATAAGAACAGATGTAATTGAAAATGTATCAAAATCACAAGGAATGCAGATGTTAGTTCGTTCTATGGCACCAGAAGTTATTGCTTGTGACGAAATAGGAACAAAACAAGATGTACTAGCAATTAAATATGCATTATGTTCTGGGGTAAAAGGAATATTTACTATTCATGGAGCAGAAATGAAAGATATAAAAGCAAATTTAGAAATAGCAGAACTGATTGAAAATCATTGGATTGAAAAAATCATATTTTTATAGAAAGTAGGAAATAAAATGCAATTTATTAAATATATTTTATTATTTCTAATATTTATAGCAAGTAATCTAATTGGTAAAACTATTTCACAAAAATATAAACTACGATTTAATGAATTAGAAGAAATGAAAAATGCATTAAACATTTTTAAAGCAAAAATTAAATTTACATATGAACCAATTGGAGAGATTTTTGAAGACATTAGTAACCAAACAACAAAAACAAACATAAAAAACTTATTTAAAAATGCGCAAATAGCGCTAGAAAATAAGTCAGCAAGTAAAGCTTGGCAATATGCATTAGATACTACTAATACAAATATGAAGCAAGACGATATAGAAACATTAAGAAATTTAGGAAAATTATTAGGAACTGAAAACTTAGATGGACAAATTTCTCAAATTGATTTAACAGAAGATTTTTTAGAAATACAAATTAAGCAAGCAGAAGAAGAAAAAAAGAAAAATGAAAAATTGTATCAAAAACTAGGTAGTATTATAGGATTAGGAATTGTTGTAATGCTAATCTAAAGAAAGGAATGATATATTTATGGACATCAATTTATTATTTAAAATAGCAGCAATAGGAATTTTAGTTGCAGTACTACATCAAGTACTTGTAAGAGCTGGAAGAGAAGACCAAGCTATGATGACAACACTTGCTGGATTAGTAATTGTTTTGTCAATGGTAATAAAAGAAATTAGTGGATTATTTGATACAGTTAGGACTTTATTTAATCTATAGGGGGAAATATGGAAGTTATTAGAATTATTTCAATAGCCCTAATAGGACTAATAATTATTGTTTTACTAAAACAGTACAAGCCAGAATTTGCTATTTATATCAGTTTACTAATTGGAATACTTATTTTACTACTAGTAATGGATAGATTATCAGGAATTATACAAATGATTCAATCCATAGCCAATAAATCAAATATAAATAATGAATTTATTAGTATATTATTAAAAATTACAGGAATAGCATTTTTATCAGAATTTGCTATTAGCATTTGCAAAGACTCTGGAGAAGCAGCAATAGCAAACAAAATAGAAATAGGAACAAAAATAATTATTATATCAATTTCAATCCCTATAATTTCAAGCTTATTAGAAATTATACTAAAGATATTACCATAGGAGGATATACGAATGTGAAAAAAATTCTATTTACAATTATTATAATATTTGCCATAACAGGACAAGCATATAATACGTATGCGGTAGAAAATGAAACGCAAGAAGAATTATTAAAAGAACAAGAGCAAAATTTTGGAATTAGTAGTTTTATAGAAAACTCAAAAAAATATACAGGTGATTTTTTTGAGGGGATAGATATTAACGAAATATTTCAAACTGCTGTAAAAGGAGAAGTAAATCATAAACAAATATATGAAAAAATATGGGACTTATTAGGAACAGAAGTAAAAACAGGAATAAGAAGTTTAATAAGTATTTTAGCAATTATTTTAATTCATAGTATATTAAAAGCAATTAGTGAAAATTTAGAAAATAGTAGTGTATCAAATATAATATATTATGTGCAATATATAGCAATAGTTACAGTAATTATGACAAACTTTTCAGATATGGTAGAGCTTGTAAAGACAACAAGTGTTAATTTAGTAGGCTTTATAAACTCATTTGTACCACTACTTGTTAGCCTAATGCTCTATACAGGAAGTATAACAACAAGTAGTGTACTAGAGCCAATTATTCTTTTTATGATAAACTTTATTGGAAACTTAATACAAACTGTTTTGATACCAATAACTCTAATTGCTGCAACATTGAGTATTGTTTCTAAAATTGGAGATAAAGTTCAAATAGATAAACTTGCTAAAACCTTTAATTCAGGAATTACATTAGTATTAGGTATTATTCTTACTATATTTGTTGGTGTTATTTCATTAGAAGGCACATTATCAAGTAGTGTAGATGGAATTACAGCAAAAACAACAAAAGCAATTGTCAGTAGTAGTATACCAGTTGTAGGTAAAATCTTAGGAGATGCAGTAGATACAGTTCTAGGGTGTGGAATAATATTAAAAAATGCAATAGGGGTTGTAGGTGTCATTATAATATTAGGAGTTTGTATATTACCAATCTTAAAAATTGCAGTTTTAATGACATCATACAAAATACTGGCAGGTATATGTGAACCTATTGCAGATACTAAAATTGTAAAACTACTAGAACAAATCAGTACAATTTATAAAGTATTACTTGGAATTTTATGTGCTATTTCAGTAATGGTTATTATAGGAACAACATTAGTAATTAAAATTTCAAATAGTGGTATGATGTATCGATAAGGAGCTTTGTATGATAGAAAATATTAGTTTATGGGCCAAAAATATTACATTATCAGTTATTATGGTTTCTTTATTTGAAATGTTATTACCTAATAAGAAAATAAAGCAATATGTCAATGTTGTAATGGGACTATATATTTTGTTTAATATTATATCTCCTTTTGTAGGCAAAAATATTTCAATAAATTTAGACAAAATAATTGAAAATACTCAAACACAAGCAACAGCTACTGAGACAGTAGACCAAACTTCGATGGATAAAAGACTAAAAGAGATAGGAGAAGAAGAATTAAAAAAAGATATTACCAATAAAGTAGAAAACTTAGGCTTTATTGTAGAAAATTGTGAGGTTAAATTAGTTATTCAAGAAGAAACAAAAATAGAAGAAATAGTATTGCAAATAGAAAAAAAAGAAGAAAACACAAAAGAAAGAGAAGAAACTAATGCAGAGAATAAATTGGTAGAAGAAGTGCAAAAAGTAAAAGAAATCCAAGTTGGACCCAAAAAAGAGAAAAAAACAAAAGAAAATGAAAATATAACTGCGACTGATATAAATCAGGTAAAAAAAATGTTAATGCAAGAATATGAGGTGAGTGAAAAATGTTTAAAAATCAATTAAACAAACTATTTGGAAATGGTGATGAAACAAATCCCAAAAAGAAAATTGAAAACTTAGTGTTTTTTATAGTTATATTGATAATTACAATTATAGCTATTAACTTTATATGGAAGGAACCTAGCAAAGATAGTCAATCTATAAATGAGGTAAGTGGTGGAAAAAAGTTAGCAGAGACTGAAGAAAATACAGATACAAACGACTCAAGTCTTTCAGAAAAATTGGAGACAATTTTAGGTAAAATACAAGGAGTAGGAGAAGTAAAAGTATTTATAAATTATTCAGAATCAAGTGAAGTAGTTGCAATGTATAATGAAAATTCAAAAAGCAGTACTACTGAAGAAACAGATACACAAGGAGGTGTTAGAAAGATTGAAGAAACAGATACACAAAAAGACATTATATATCAAGAAAATGATGGAGTAAAAACGCCTATGACTAAAAAGGTAGTAGAACCAAAGATTGAAGGAGCAATTATTACAGCTAAAGGAGCTTCAAATATAGAAATAAAGACCAGTATTATACAAGCAGTAGAAGCAGCAACTGGGTTAGCAACCCATAAAATACAAGTTTTTGAAATGGAGTGAATTAAAAATGACAAATTTTTTTAAAAAGAATCAGATATTATTTTATGTAATTGCATTGATGTTAGTAGTAGCAGGATATTTAAATTATACAGCTACACAAGATATGACAAAAGAAACCTCAGCAAGAAATATTGGAGATGCACAATTAGTAAATAGTAATATTACATCAGAAACCAATAGTATAAATGAAGAAAAAGTATCAAATGTTGAAAATACAATAGCTACTCAAAATATAATTAGTGAAAAATCTATTGAAGAAAATGAAGAAGAAACAAAAAATACATCAACAACAGATGTAGACTCATATTTTAGTAAATCAAAATTAGAAAGAGATACAATGTATTCACAAATGATAGAAACATATGAAAAAGTATTAAATGGAATAAATTCACTAGAAACACAAAAGCAATCAGCAGCAGAAGAAATAAAAAAGATAAATGATACAAAAAATAGTATTATGATAGCTGAAAACTTAATTACAACAAAAGGATTTCCTAACAATGTTATTTTTGTAAATGGTGAAAGCATTAGTGCAATTATTGGTGCAGAGGAATTAAAACAAGAAGAAATTTCACAAATACAAAATATTTTAGCAAGAGAATTAAATGCTGATATAAAAAATATACATATTGCAATTAAATAATACTGATTACTTAAAAAATAGTAAGAATAACTTGCTATTTT
This sequence comes from uncultured Clostridia bacterium, assembly GCA_947625565.1. Lineage (GTDB taxonomy): Bacteria > Bacillota > Clostridia > TANB77 > CAG-508 > CAG-269. Next base: position 1,962 of record CANQOU010000035.1, on the reverse strand, counting down.
TTTCTTTTTTTAGTAAAATATAGATACATAAATAAGAAAGGAAGAAAATATGTCAAAACCAATTGTAGCCATTATTGGAAAACCAAATGTAGGAAAATCAACTTTTTTTAATTATTTGGCTGGAAGCAGAATATCAATTGTAGAAGATACACCAGGTGTTACAAGAGATAGAATATATGCAGAAACAAATTGGAGAGGGAGAACTTTTACTTTAATTGATACCGGAGGAATAGAACCTGACTCAGATGACATTATTTTATCACAAATGCGTGAGCAAGCAAATCTTGCAATTGAAATGGCAGATGTTATTATATTTTTAACAGATATTAAACAAGGAGTAACATCAGCAGACAAAGAAATTACAACAATGCTTAGAAAATCTAAAAAACCTATAATTCTTGTTTGCAACAAAGCAGATAATTATGAAAAAGACGTTCAGCAAATTTATGAATTCTATAATCTAGGTATACGGAGAGCCATATGCAATATCAGCAAGTCATGCTCTTGGAATAGGTGATGTTTTAGATGCAGTATATGAACATTTACCAGAAAAGTCATTAGATGAAGAAGATGACAATACAATAAAAGTAGCAGTTATAGGAAAACCGAATGTTGGAAAATCTTCTCTTATAAATAAAATACTAGGAGAAAATAGAAGCATAGTAAGTGATATTGCTGGGACAACAAGAGATGCAATAGATAGTCAATTTGAAAATGAAAAAGGCAAATACATATTGATAGATACAGCAGGTATTAGAAGAAAAAGCAAAGTAAATGAAAATATAGAAAAATATAGTGTTATTAGAAGCTTACTTGCAATTGAAAGAGCTAACGTTTGCTTAGTTATGATAGATGCAAATGAAGGAGTTACAGAACAAGACACAAAAATTGCTGGAGAAGCACATGAAGCAGGTAAAGGTATCATAATAGTTGTAAACAAATGGGACGAAATAGATAAAGAAACAGGAACATTAGAAAAATATAAAAAAGAGATATATGCTAAACTATCATATCTAACTTATGCTCCAATTATATTTATATCAGCCAAAACAGGTCAAAGAGTTGACAAATTATTTGATATGATAAATAATGTAGCAAAGCAAAACTCAATGAGAGTATCAACATCTGTACTAAATGAAGTAATAAATGAGGCAATAGCAATAGTACAGCCACCAACAGATAAAGGCAAAAGATTAAAGATATTTTATGGTACACAAGCTTCAACGAAACCACCAACATTTGTAATTTTTGTAAATAATAAGGAACTGTTCCATTTTTCATATGAAAGATATTTAATAAATCAATTTAGAAAAGAATTTGGAATGCAAGGAACACCAGTTAGAATTATAGTGAGAGAAAAAAATGAAAAGGAGGAAAAAATATGATACTAGAAATTATCATAGCAGTTATTGCATATATGATTGGAAGTATTAACTTTTCAGTAATCTTAAGCAAAAAAATAGCAGGATTTGACGTAAGAGAAAAAGGTAGTGGAAATGCAGGAACAACAAATATGCTACGTTCTGTTGGAAAAGGAGCAGCGTTTATAACACTAATTTGTGACATTTTAAAAGGTGTAATTGCAATATTAATAGCAATTGCAATTGGAACTATTTCAGGAACAACTGATAAAGCAATATTAGTACAAATAGCAGGAATCGGTGTTGTATTAGGTCATACATTTCCAATATTTTTTGGATTTAAAGGTGGAAAAGGTGTAGCAACATCTCTTGGAATACTACTAATGACAAACTGGCAAATAGGATTGATATGTTTGGTATTTGCATTAGTTTTAATGATACTAACACAAATGGTATCTTTAGGGTCATGTGCAGCAGCAGTTTTATTTCCAGTATTAACAATGTTTATTCACGAAAACTTTATAGTAGAAGAAGGAACTGGATATTTTATATATAGTGTCATATTAGCAGTTATTGTATTATTTAACCATAGAAGTAATAT
>CANQOU010000034.1 GCA_947625565.1 uncultured Clostridia bacterium | reverse complement strand
TAAGAAGAAATAGAAAATTTTTCTATTTCTTCTAAAAGTCCTTTTTTATTTAGTGAACATTTTTGGGGTTCACTTCAATAAGGTCTTTTTTATATATTTTACATAACTTTACAGACGCTCTAAAAAATGGTATAATATATATGAATTGTTTATATGTAAAATGAAGGAGTAATACCTGAATTTTATCAAAGATGCAGAATTTGTATCTGTAAACAATTTAGGACTTTTTCTACAAAATCAAAAGACAAAAAAAGGAGAGGAAAAATGAAAACAATATTTGACATCAGAGAGATGGGGATAATCTTACATCAAGAGGAAATAGGCCACAACTACTATTTTGGAGAAAGGAACAAAGTTTGGATAAGTGGTGTACTTGAAAACGAATTCAAGTATAGTCACACAATCCGGGAAAAAAATTTCTACAAAAATCGGATAAGAACCTTATCAAAAGGTGGACAAGAATACTTCGTGCCGATTATAGTTTCAGGAAACAAACTAAAAGCCAAAGGAAAAAAAAATGTCAAAGGAAAGTTTGTCGAAGTTGCAGGAGAATTCAGGTCACATAATTTTCAAGATGAATATGGAAAAGGGCATTTAATGCTCTTCGTATTTCCTAAACACATAAATATATGTGATACTGAAGAGAAACTGCAAGAAGGAATAAACTTAAACATCGCATACTTAGAAGGGACAATTTGTAAAGTACCAACACATAGAATAACCCCTTTAAGTAGAAAGAGAATTACAGATATATTTGTAGCAGTAGATAGAAGTTATAATGCTTCTGACTATATCCCAACTATTGTCTGGAACATTGGCTCAATTTATGCGAAAAAAAGTCTAGAAATCGGTAGCGAGGTAAGAGTTTTGGGAAGTATACAAAACCGTATGTATTTCAAAAGAACCTCTCCTGATTCAGATGAAGGGGAGTATAAAGAAGCCTATGAATTATCTGCAATGTGGATAGAAAAAAAGTAATAACCAAAAAGTAGAAAAAGTCTAAAAGGGCACTTTAAAAGAGTGCTCTTTTATATATTTTTAGTTTTCCTAAAATATTTTATCAAAATAGTTAAAAAAGTAAAATTAACAATTGAAATAAATATTACTCTAATAATATATGGTAAAATAGGACTCAAAGGAGCAATATTAAACCACCAATCAAAATATATAAGACAAATAGCAAATAAAATACTCATTAAAATTGCAAGTAATAAACGAAAAGGTGAGAAGGGTAGAAAACTATCCTCAGTCTTTCTAGATTTTGCAAGTGTAAATAATAAAATAATTCCGCAAATTCCAGTAGATACAACACATAAACTAGGATAAAACTCATATGGGATTACATTATAACGTCTTAAAATAGCCAAAGCAAAAACATTTACAATAACACTTAAACCAGTAGGCAGAGCATTAGTAATTATATTTCTTAAAAAATCACCTTGAATACGTTCTTTATTTGGTTCTAATGCTAATATAAATGAAGGAATTCCAATTGTTACCAAACTAATTAAACTTAGTTGAATTGGGATGAAAGGATATACCTGTCCTATAAATAAAAACATTAAAGCAAGTAAGGTTGAATATATTGTTTTTACTAAAAATAAAGATGCAGAACGTTGAATATTATTTATAGTTCTTCTTCCTTCTAAAACGATTTTAGGCATAGAAGCAAAATTAGAATCTAATAAAACTAATTGAGCAACATTTTTAGTAGCATCACTACTATTTGCCATTGCAATACTACAATCAGAGGCTTTTAGAGCTAAAACATCATTCACACCATCGCCAGTCATAGCAACAGTTTTGTTATCTGACTGTAAAGCTAGGACAAGTTCTTTTTTCTGTGTAGGAGAAACTCTTCCAAAAATAGTATAGTTTGATGCAATTTCTTTCAAATCAGCATTTTCTGGCAATTTAGACATATCAATATAATTATCAAAATTTTTTATTTTTACTTGTTTTGCAATTTGTGAAACTGTAACTGGATTGTCACCAGAAATAATTTTTACATCAACACAATTTTTATAAAAATAAGAAATCGTATCTTTAGCTTCTTTTCTGATTTTATCTGAAATACAAACTAAACCAATAAATTCTAAATCATTTGGTAAAGAACTATCAATAAATTCATTTTTAGAATGAGCAACAGCTATTACTCTGTAATCTTTAGAATAGTTTTCTAAAACTTTTTTATAACTATCATATGTATTACCTAAAATGAACTCTGGAGCTCCAATTACATATGAACCAACATTAGCAAAAGAAATACCAGACCATTTTGCTTGAGAAGAAAATGGAACTTTTTTAGTTGCCTTCCAATTAGCTTCAGAATTAAATTGGTAATTACGCAATGCTTGAATAGTAGTATTTTCATCTTCTGATAAATTTGAAATATTGTATAGAATTGTTTCAAAATCTTTTTCACTAATATTTACTGGTACTATCTTTTTTACTGCCATGATACCTTCTGTCAATGTTCCAGTTTTATCTAAACAAAGAGTATCTACACGAGCTAAAGTTTCAATGCAATATAATTCTTGGACAAGAACTTTTGATTTTGATAAACGTATAACACTTATAGCCAAAACGGTACTTGTCAAAAGAACTAGACCTTCTGGTATCATACCAATAACAGCTGCAACAGTTTTTACAACAGTTTCCTTAATAGTTAAATTTTGTATAAAATAATGTGTAAAAAATAATGCAATACCAATTGGAATAATTGTAAATGTTAGCCATTTTATGATTTTTTTTAAGGAAATCATAATTTCTGAATTTATTTTTTTAATATATTTGCTACCAGCAGAAATTTTAGAAGTATAGTTATCTTCACCTATATGTGAAACCCTTGCAATGCATTTTCCACTAACAACATAACTTCCTGAAAGTATCATATCACCGACATTTTTATAGATAGTATCTGGCTCACCAGTAATGAAGGATTCATTTACTTCAACAGAACCATCTAAAATAACACTATCTGTTACAATTTGATTTCCAGTTTTAAACTCAATAATATCATCTAAAACTATATTACTAATTGGAATTTCCTGCTTTTTTCCATTTCTAATAACAGTTGATTTATGACTAGCTAAAAAAGACAACTTATCAATAACTTTTTTTGCATGGATTTCTTGAAATGTACTGATTGCAGTATTTATAATTACAACTAATAAAAAAAGCATATTTTTGTAAGAACCAACAAGAAAGATGGCTATTGCTAATGCTAAATTTAAAAAATTAAATAAAGTGAAAAAATTATCAAATAAAATTCTTTTTATACTTTTCGTAGGAACAGAAGTATCATAATTAACAAGATTTTGTGCTTCTCTTTTTCTAACTTCTTCTACAGATAATCCTGAATATTTTTCTTCGTCCATTGATAGATCTCCTTTGAAAATATTATAGTACAAGAGAAAATCTATGTCAATTTAAATTATACAATATATTCAATAGTATTATTTGGAAAATATTTATGCATTTGTTCTCTAAAGAATAAATCACCTTCTTCTCTTAAAGCATTTTTATACCAGTATTTTCCTTTACCACGACCAGTCATTTTTTCTTTATCATATAAATTTATAGCATTTGGGAAAGCTTCTTCGTTAATTTTAGTATGCACATAACTATATGTCATAAAAATAATTTCAAAAAATGCATCTTTTTTTACTTTTTCAGATAATTCTGAATTTAATTGCTGAATCAATTCCAAATATTTTTCTTTCCAATTATCTACAAAAATTACTGGAGCAATTAAAATACCAATAGGATAACCTGCTTCTTTCAATTTATTGATTGCTTGAATTCTACCAGATAAACGTGAAGTTCCAAATTCTACTTTGTTGATTATATCTTCTGGATTAACACTCATTCTAATAGTTATTTTTCCTTTATGGTCAAGAGGTAAGATAGGGTCTACCATATCAAATTTAGTTGGAAATGTAAGAAAGCCATTTGGAGTATTTTTAAAATTTTCAATAGTCCACACCAAATTATTAGTAATTGTGTTTTCTAAAATTAAATCACTATTACTACCAATTTCAAAAGTTAAATTTTTTTCGGATTTATTAGCAGTTCTTATAATTTTATCTAGCATTTGTTCTCTGTTTACAAATAATCTAAGATATGCACATTTATTGTAATTACAAACTAGATAACAATACATGCAAGCTGCAGTACAACCTGAAGAAGTGTATGGAACTAAAAAATCAGAAGTTTTATGATTAGGTACGAATTTATGTGTTTTTCTAATACCTATAATTAGATTACGCTTCATATCAGGAAAATCTTTATTTGAACGTTTTCGCATTTCTTCAATATTATTATGATTTTCAATTTCAAATTTTGGAATATCTTTATATTTTTCCATCAATTGTTTTCCTAATTCATAATTTACAATATCTTTTTCAAAATAAATCGCCTTGGGTTTAAACATATCAATCTTTCCTTTCAATGATAGTTTAACCCAAAGCGAATAAATTTATAATATTTGATTTATTTTATTCAGTAACTTTTTTTCTTTCTGGAATTACATATGTAAGTAAAATGCCTAGTCCGATTATTGACATTAAAATACTTAATAAACTTCCTACATATGGAATTAAACATATTAACCATATAGCAGCACAAGTTACTAATAAAATGCCAAACCTAGCAAGTGTTTTATTGATTTTGTATTTTTCACAAATCAAACTATTGATTGAGATAGCAAATATAGATTTTGCAAGGCAAAGTAGGAGTATGTAAATTGCTAATATAAGAAGCGCTGCAGAAGATGTAACTGTAGTAAATAATAATATTACACTAATAATTGGAAGAACAAATAAACCTAGAAATCCATATAAAGCAATATTTCCTTTTTTACTTTTTAATAATTCTGGTACATTTTGTATAAACTTAGGTGCAAGCCATAAGCAAACAAGCCAAATTAAGATAACAAAACATAAGAAATTTATCAAAGATAATATATAACTTCCAATAGAAACAGTATTATCTGCTTTTGTTGGTGCTAATGTAAATGTTACTTGCCCCGAAACAGCATTTTCAGGAATGGAAAATTGTTGACTAGAAAAATATTCTAAATTACCTTCAATTATACCTTCATTATCTTCATCATTACCTAAATTTAATTTATTGCATGAAAGATATGCACTTCCTTGTACATTTCCTAATATCTCTACATTAGAAGCAGCTACATGTAAATCTCTATGTATGAATCCATCTGAAATTTTAAAATTATCAGAGCAAGAATAAACATCATATTTAAATTATTACTTAGAGCATATAAGCTGTTATATATGTATGCATCTTTACTTATATTGATTGTTTTAGCCATAATAAAAGCATTTCCAATAATTTGAGAATTGATTGTTACAGAATTTGCTATTATATATGCATTTCCATCTATAACATCGTTAAGAGTGACATCATTGTCTATTAAATACAAATCTCCACTTTGTTCTGCAGCATCATCAAGAGCCATTCCAATTACATCTTTAGCATCAAGATTTATATCCTCATCTGTTTCATCTATTTCTTCTGAATTTTCGTCTTCGTCAAGTGTTTTTTCATCTTCTAAAGGCATTTCCTCAGAATTATCAATTAGCATTATACCATTTTTTTCATTTTCAGTTACAGCTAATGAGATAATAGGGAATAACATAAGAAGAAAAATTAAAGTAATAATTAAAAGCTTATTCAATTTTTTCATTATAAAATCCTCCTTAAAATATATATTAACTAAAATATATATCTTGAAGAGGATTTTGTCAATAAAATTATTTGTTTTTCATAACTGAAGAATTATTTTCCAAAGAACAGGGAATAAAATATGCACATTCTGTATTTTGTGAAATTGAAGACATACTAACAATGTGATATGAACATTTTCCGTCTTTTTGATAAATACAATTTGCCGTACAATTTATATTTGTCAAGAAAAACACTCCTTTACGTTATTTTCCGTTAGTATGTGCGAAAGAACAAAATTTATTCACAGAACAATTTTCACATTTTGGATTTCTTGCAATACAAGTATTACGACCATGCCATACGAAAAGATGATTTACATATTTTAGCATATCTTTTGGAAATATAGCAAGTAAATCTTGCTCAATTTTTTCAGGGTCTTTTTCATTAGAAAGACCGAATTAAATTGGAGATACGTTTTGCGTGTGTATCAACAGCAATACCATTAGCAATACCATAAACCTCTAACAAAATGACATTTGCAGATTTACGCCCAATACCAGCTAAAGTTAATAAATCCTCCATATTATTGGGAACTATACCATTAAAATTTTCAAGAATTTGTTTGGCACATAATTTAATATTTTTTGCTTTATTTTTATAAAATCCACAAGGGTGAATAAGTGCTTCTAATTCTTTAATATCAATATTAGCATAATCTTCAATAGTCTTACATCTGTCAAAAAGAGCAGGAGTTGTTTTATTTACACGTTCATCAGTACATTGAGCAGAAAGCATAACAGCAACAACCATTTCAAAAGGCTGTTTGAAATCTAAACTACAAGTTGCATCCGGGTAGGTTTTTAATAAAATTTCAATCAATTCTTTAGCATCTTTTTTATTCATTTTTATCTTCCTTCCAATTATATTTTATCGTATTTTAAATTATGGGTCAATAGTTTAACATAAATAGGAACAAATAAAGTGAAATAAGAATAAGATATATAAAAGAAAGGGAGGAATAGCATGTTTCATTTTTTTAAGAAAACATTAGGAGTATGTCTTATTGGATTAGGATTAGGAATTTTACTTGTGTTATTACTTCCACTAACAGGTTGGCTATTTATAATTGGTGTAGGATTAGCGTGTGTAGGTTTGGCTTGGCTTGCATGCTAAAGAGAAAGGGAGGTAATACATATGACTATTGTTGTAAAAAAAGTACCAAAATTTTTACGTGGTTTTGTAAAATTTATTTTTCGGCATTAAAGACTAAAAATAGCATGTAACTTCATTTTATTGAAGCTACATGCTTTTTTTATTTAATATATTGCTATTTTTAGACATCGTATGATAAAATGTAAGTATTAGAAAAAAGGAGAATAAAAATATGCTAAAGACAAAAACTAATAAACAATTTATGATTTTATCTGTAATAGCAATAACTTTAGTAGTAAGTTGCCATCTTGCTGGAGAATTTTATAGATTTTTTAGCATATTTCCATTTATATGTATTTTTGTTTTTATATCGGGCTATTTTTATAACGAGCATAATGAAGAAAATCTTGGCAAATATATTTTGTATAAATTAAAAAAACTAATAATTCCTTTTTTTGCAATTAATCTCATATATGGAGTTATTACAAACATTTTAAAGTGTAAAGGAATAATTTCTTTTGGAGAAAATATAACGCTATATACATTATTAGTACAACCTTGGATAGATAATAATCAATATGTATTAAATTTTCCAATGTATTTTGTACCTGCATTATTTATAACTAATTGTTGTTATGCTATAATTCATAAAATAAGTAAGAAAATAAAAATTTTAAATGATATAACATTATTTGCGATTTTTATATTATTTCAAATAATATCTGTGTATATGCAAGATATAGTAAGAGAATATAATGTTGTAATCATAATTGCAAGAACTATGTTTTTCTTACCAGTTTTTCAATTTGGATATTTGTATAAACAAAGATGGCAAGAAAAAGAAGAGAAGATTCCAACGACTATTTACTTAATTATTCTTTTTTGTATAAATTTTATAATGTATAAACTATGTGGAAAAATAGATTATGATATGCATCAATTTTCAGGATTTAATCAGATTAGTATTATATCAATATTTGCATCTTATACTAGTATTTTATTTTTTACACGCATTTCTAAAGTACTTAGTAAATATATAGGAGAAAACAGAATTATAAATGAAATAGGCAACAATACATTTTCTATAATGTCACATCATTTATTTGTTCTGTTCTTATTAAATTTTGTCTTGTATGAAATTCATATAAACATTCAAAATATTCCAAATTTTGATGTTTCACATTTTAATTTAGGCTGGATATATATTTATGAAATACCTGAATATAATGTAATATTGCAATTAGGATATTTGATAATAGGAATATTTGGACCATTACTTATACATAGAATATATATAAAGATAAAAGAAAAAATAAGGGAATGAAAATTTTTTAAATTTCATTCCCTTAGATTATTAAGCTCTTTTTACTTTTCCATTTTTTAAACATTTTGCACACACATGAATTCTTTTTACTTCACCATCAATTTCAGCTTTTACACTTCTTAAGTTTGGTTTCCAAGTACGAGAACTTCTTTTACTAATGTGTGAACGTGTAATACTTAATTTATTTCCAACACTTTGTGTTTTATTACAAATTGCACATTTTGCCATTATTAGCACCTCCTAAATTTCAAAAAATAAACTGACTATTTATAAGTCTATCACAAAAAAAGAAAAAAAACAAGTATTTTTAAAAAAATATTCAAAAATCCTTGCAAAATAAGAATAATATGATATAATATAAAAGCTATTAAATGAAAGGATTGTGAAAAAATGAATTGTAAAGTAGAAAAAACAGAAAATGCAAATGAAGTTAAATTAGAATTAACAGTAGAAGCATCAAGATTTGATGAAGCAATGAAAAAAGTTTACTTTAAAACTGCAAAATATTTCAATATTCCAGGATTTCGTAAAGGAAAAGCACCAATGAATATTGTAGAAAAATATTATGGAAAAGAAATCTTCTATGAAGATACTTTTAATGATTTAGCACCAGAAGTATTAGAAGAAGCTTTAAAAGAAAACGATATTAAGGCAGTTAGCAGACCAGATATTGATGTAACACAAATTGGAAAGGGACAAGACTTAGTTTTTACAGCTATTTTCCAAACAAAGCCTGAAGTAAAATTAGGAAAATATAAAGGTATAGAAATTAAAAAAATAGAGTATAATGTAAAAGATGAAGACATCGAACATGAATTAGGACATATGCAAGAACATAACTCTAGACTTATATCTATTGAAGATAGACCAGTTGAAAACGGAGACATTGCAACAATAGACTTTGAGGGCTTCGTAGATGGAGTTCCATTTGAAGGTGGAAAGGCAGAAGGACATGAATTAACAATAGGAAGTAAAACTTTTATACCAGGATTTGAAGAACAAATCATTGGAATGAAAATTGATGAAGAAAAAGATATCAAAGTAAAATTTCCAGACGAGTATTTTTCAAAAGACTTAGCAGGAAAAGATGCTATATTTAAAGTAAAAGTGCATGAAATAAAGAAAAAAGAATTGCCAAAATTAGACGACGAATTTGCAAAGGATGCAAGTGAATTTGATACATTAGAAGAATTGAAAAAGAGTATCAAAGAAAAGTTAGAAGAAGAAAATGCAGAAAAGCAAAAATATGAAACAGAAGATGCAGTTATAAAAGAAGTTTGCAAAAATGTTGAAGTAGATATTCCATCAGGAATGATAGAAACAGAAGTAGACAATATGGTAAAAGATATTGAGCAAAGATTATCATATCAAGGATTAAAATTAGAACAATATCTTCAAATGCTAGGAAAGACAGAGGAAGAATTGAAAAAAGAATATGAACCTCAGGCAACAGAGGCTGTAAAAACAAGACTAATGATAGAAGCAGTTATAAAAGCAGAAAAAATAGAAGCAACTATAGATGAAATAGATGAAAAAATGAAAGAAATGGCTAAAAATTATGGAAAAGAAAATGATGAAGAATTCTTAAAAAATGAAAATGTTAGAAATTACATAGAAGAAGGAATTAAATCAGAAAAAGCCATAAAACTTTTAGTAGATAATGCAAAAATAAAATAAAGTAAAAGGCTAGAGAAAGGAGGTTAAATAAATACTTTTATTCTCTAACCTTTTTGCTTAAAATAAGGAGGAAATAATATGTTAGAAAAAAATAGTTTAGTACCATATGTTATTGAACAAACAAGTAAAGGAGAAAGGTCATATGATATTTTCTCAAGATTATTAAAAGACAGAATTATATTTTTAGGAGAAGATGTTAATCCAACAACATCTAGCTTAATAATCGCACAATTATTATTTTTAGAGTCAGAAGACCCAGACAAAGATATAAATTTATATATAAATTCACCAGGTGGCTCAATTACAGATGGAATGGGAATTATTGATACAATGAATTATATTAAATGTCCAGTATCTACTATTTGTATTGGGATGGCAGCAAGTATGGGAGCAGCATTATTATCAGCTGGAGAAAAAGGAAAAAGATTTGCAACTCCAAATGCAGAAATTTTAATTCATCAACCATTAATCGGTGGTGGAGGAATTTCTGGTCAAGCAACAGAAGTAAAAATACA
>CANQOU010000033.1 GCA_947625565.1 uncultured Clostridia bacterium | reverse complement strand
ATATTCTTTTTCAGTTATTTCTTGTTTTCTTGTTTGAACAGCAAAATATGTTTGTGCAAGTGCAATTACTTTTTTCTACTGTCTCCATTTTGTGCTATTAAATAACAAGCATAACGAGATAATTTATAATCTCTTTGTACTCTTTTTGCACCAGAACCTATTTGAACCATTTTGTCAGCTTCGACAAAATGCTCTAAATAATTGACACTACTATTCTTACAGGCTATTTTTGCTTTTTCTATTACGCCATCAAATTTTCTCCATTCTTTATAATCCAAAACAATCTGTAATTCCCTAGCATACCAAAATTCAACTCCTTTCTCATCAATATGTTTGATTTCCTCAAAAGTTTGATTTTTAATTTTTAAATTTTCCATAAAACCACATCCTTTTTATAAATATTTAATTTTTTCTGTATATACTATTATTTTATTAGAACTTTTGTTTGTATTTTATTTCAAATTTCATCATTTGTCAATACCTTTTACTGTTTTTGGTACAAAAAAAGTAGTTCTATTCGAACTACTTTTGGTGGGCAGGGATGGATTCGAACCATCGTACTCAAATGAGAACAGATTTACAGTCTGCCGCCTTTAGCCACTCGGCCACCTACCCATTGGTGCTCCCTCAAGGATTCGAACCTTGGACCCACCGGTTATGAGCCGGTTGCTCTGACCAACTGAGCTAAGGGAGCATTATTCTTAACGCAAGATAAAGTATACAGTATTTTTCCAACCTTGTCAAGAGTTTTTAAAAATTTTTCTGGTAACTCTTTTAAATTTATTATCTAAACCGTAAAACAATTGAATTTTTTTACTTTTTATAATATAATATAGGAAAATACAAATTTAGGAGGTTTTATGGAATACACATATACATCAAATTCTGATGAAGAAACTTTAAATTTTGCTAAAAAAATTGCTAAATATCTTACAAAGAATGATATTGTTATTTTAACAGGTGAATTAGGAAGTGGAAAAACAAAATTTGTGGAAGGAATTCTTTCTCATTTTGGAATAGAAGACAGCATATCTAGTCCTACATTTACTATTGCAAATCAATATGATACTAGAGATTTTCCAATATATCACTTTGATGTATATCGCTTACAAGATGTTTCTGAATTTTATGAAATAGGTGGAGAAGAATATTTTGAAAATGGTCTTTGCTTAATTGAATGGGGAGAATTCATTCAAGAAGCTTTACCAAAAAAATATATTCAAATTTGTTTTGAAAAAAATCCTTTAAAAGATAATATTAGAATTTTGAAAATAAAAACGTTTGGAGGTTCTTAAATGAAAATTTTAAGTATTGATACTGCTAGTAAAATTTGTGGTGTATCCATTGTTGAAAATCAAAAAATTATTTGTAACATAGATATAAATACGGGCCATACACATTCTGAAAATTTGATGCCTACAATTTCAAAAGCATTTGAAGATTCAAAAATGTCAATAAATGATATAAATTTACTTGTTTGTGATACAGGTCCTGGTTCTTTCACAGGTATTAGAATTGGTGTTGCAACTGTAAAAGCTTTTTCAGACAGTATGAATATTCCTTGTGTAGGAATTAGTTCTTTAGAAGTTTTAGCTTACAAAGCCAAACTATTAAACTTAAAAAATATTAAAACAATTTGTAGTATTATAGATTGCAAAAATGACAATTGCTACTTTGCAGTTTATGAACTAATAAATGATAAAATTTCTTGTAAAATAGAACCTGTAAGTAGTCAAGTAACAAAGATGCTACAAACTATTAAAAGTTTTGATAATATACTTTTTATTGGTGATGGTGTCGAAGTTTATAAAGATGTGATTAAAGTCAATATTCCTAATAGTAGTTTTACAGAAAAAAATGACTTAGATTCATATTCTCTAGCTATCGCAGGTGCAGAATATTATAATCAATTTGGTGAAAATAATGTTTTACCTTTGTATTTAAAGAAGCCTCAAGCAGAAAGACAATTAGAAGAAAAATTAGCTAAAAAGGAGAACTAATAAATGGATTTTGATAAATCTAAAGTTACAATTACTATAATGGATTTTAATGATTTAAACCAAATTTCTGATTGTTTGCAAAATGAATTTGATAATTTTTGGACATATGATATTTTAAAAGAAGAATTATCTTCTGAACATTCAACATATTTAGTTGCAAAAATTGATGGTCAGATTATTGGTTTTGCAGGTTTTAAAAATATTTTTAATGAAGCTGAACTTATGAATATTATTGTACATAAATCCTTCAGAAATTGTGGCATTGGTAATTTACTTATGAAAAATATTATGTTAGAATTAAAAGCTAGAAAAATAGCTACTGTTCATTTAGAAGTAGCTAAAAATAACATATATGCTATTCATTTATATAAAAAATTTGGTTTTTATGAAGTTGGACTTCGTAAAAATTATTATAAAAATGATGATGCAATTTTAATGGAGCTAACTATCAATTAGTTAAGCTCCACTTTTTTATACATATTTTTCAACTAATAATATATTTCTCCCGCTTCTCGTATTTCCTTTCATTTCTTTAATCACAAACCTTCCTTTTCCCCTTATTGTAATAATATCTCCTATTTTTATAATTTTAGAAGGTTTTGTTTCATTTTGACCATTTACAAAAACTCTTTCTTGTGCTAATATTTCTACTGCTTTGCTCCTAGAAGTTTTTGCTAAATCAGACACTATACTATCTAATCTTAATGATGGAACAATAATATCTACTTCCTCTACTTTGATTTCTGGCTGTCTTATATCCATAATTTTTTCTATTGATATTTGACTGTTTTGAAATCTTGTCAAAGTTGCAAGTTCTTGTGCTAAGGCTTTAGATGTTTCAGATTTTACTATAATATCTGCCCCATCTTCTGCTACTAGTATATCTCCAATTTTTTCTCGTTTCATGCCAATTTTTATAATTCCACCTAAATAATTTCTATGTGTATATTTTTCTCCTTTTCCTAATTTTATTCTAACAATTTCTAATATTTCACTATCATTTGGATTTAATTCTACATTATTAGGATAAAATATTGCTACCTTTCTTTCAGCATTTTCATATCCACCATATAGCAATACATTGTTCATTTTATTTTGTGCTATAAATTTTTTAACAAGAGCTACTTGATACATATCTAAAAAATCTGTATATTCAATTTTTCCTTTACTCTCAGCTTGTTTGGCCTTGTCTAATATTTTATCTAATATTATTTTGTCTTCCATTTTTCCCCCTTTTTGACTACCAATACATTTTTTCTAGTTCTTCTACACTTCCATGTTCAATAAATTTATCTGGATATGCATGTGTTTCTAAATCAATATTAGTCAATTTTTCTTCTGCTATTATTTCTTTAACTGCTGTAGCTAATCCATTTATAATAGTTCCATCTTCCATTGTAATAATTTTTTGTGATTGTTTAATAGCTTCTACTATAGCATTTCTATCTATTGGCTTTAAAAATCTAGTGTTGATAACTTGTACATCTTTCCCTTCTTTTTCTAGATTTTCTGCTAACTTCATTCCTTTTGCTACTGCTTTTCCAATAGCAATTATACTCACTTTGTCTACTGATTTTTCATTAAAATTCTTAACAAATTCTACTTTTCCTAATTGCATTTTTTCATGTTTTTCAAATTTAACCTCATTGCTTTCTCCACCTCTAGGATATCTAATAACAACTGGTTTCTTTAGGTTTATTGCGAATTCTAACATATCTTCTAATTCTTTAAAATCTTTTGGTGCCATAATTGTTAAATTTGGTACTAATCTAAAAAATGCCATATCCAGAAGTCCTTGATGTGTTTCTCCATCTGCTCCAACAAGTCCAGCTCTATCTACACATAATACAACTGGCAAATTTTGAATAGCAATATCATGTATTACTTGGTCATAAGCTCTTTGATAAAAAGATGAATAAATTGGTACAACTGGAGTTATTCCTTCTTTTGCCATTCCTGCTGCTAATGTTACTGCATGTTGTTCTGCAATACCAATATCAAAAAATCTCTCTGGAAACATTTTCTGGAATTTTGATAATCCTGTACCATCTTTCATAGATGCTGTAATTGCAACAATATTTTTATTTACCTCTGCAAGCTCTACTAATTTATCTCCAAAGATTTTTGAATAATCTGATGTTTTTTCTTTTTTAGGCTCTCCTGTTGATATATTAAAAGGTCCTGTTGCATGAAATTTATCTGGACTACTTTCTGCAATTTCATATCCTTTTCCTTTTTTAGTTAACACATGGATTAGTACTGGTGTTTCTACTTGTTTACTTAAACGTAAAATATTTTCTAATTCTGTAATATTATGCCCATCTACTGGTCCTAAATATGTAAAACCTATATCTTCAAAAAACATTTTTGGAATAATTAGTTGCTTTATACTTCTCTTTACTCTTTGAATTATTTTTACAGTTGGTTTTCCTATACCCGGTATTTTCCAAATAATTTTTTTTGCAGATATATTTGATTTTGTATATAATTTTTTGGTTCTTAGCTTACTTAAAAATTTATTTAATCCACCAATATTAGGTGATATACTCATTTCATTATCATTTAATATAACTGTCATTTTACATTTGCTAAATCCTGTATCATTTAAAGCTTCTAATGCCATTCCACCTGTCAATGCCCCATCTCCTATTACTGCAATTACAGAATGGTCCTCTCCTTTTAAGTCTCTTGCCCTTGCCATTCCAAGTGCAGCAGATATAGACGTACTGCTATGTCCTGTATTAAAACAATCCGTTTCAGATTCTCTTGTTTTAGGAAATCCTGCTATTCCATTTAGTTTTCTTAATGTTTTTAATGCTTCTCTTCTTCCTGTTAAAATTTTATGTACGTAAGTTTGATGCCCTACATCCCATATAATCTTATCTTTTGAAACATCAAAAACGGTGTGTAAAGCAATTGTTAGCTCTACCACACCTAAATTAGAGGCCAAATGTCCTCCATTTTCTGATACAATTTCTAATATATATTTTCTAATTTCTTCAGCTAATTGTTTCTTTTCTTGGTCATTTAATTTTTTTACATCTTCTGGTGAGTTTATTTCTTCCAACATAGTTAACTCCCCTTGTTCCATTTTATGTTTATATTGTACTACATTTTTACTGTAATTGCAAGAGTATCTTAATATGTAACTATTTTTCTACTTCACTTATTACCTTAGCTAAATATTTCATACTTGTTAAACATTGTTCTAAAGTATTTCCAGTTGCTCCTACTTCTATAATATTTGCGTATTTTCCTGCATGTTGGTTATATCTATTTTCTGATACCATTATTGGTTTAAATAGTCCTGGATATAGTTCCTCTGCTTTTTCTTGAACTTTAACAGCAAATTTTAAATTTTGTTGCCAATTTGGATGTTGCAAGCCTCCTTCATTTGTTCCCATAACAAACATCATTTGTGCACAATAGTCTTCCCCTATTTTAACCGTTGGTGCATAATCACTTCTACTTCCAATTGCATCACGATGTAAATCAATAATAATATCTGCTGGGTCAGTTTTTAAAATATTTTCTACAGTAGCTAGTGACCTTGTATATGAACCATTATATGCTGGATAATCATGATATGTCATATCATGTACTACTGGTATATTATATCTTTTTAATTGGTTCTCTAATTCTGTTCCAACACCTGTTACTGTATATTTTAAGTCTGTTGTTCTAAATGTTCCTGTTGGTGTATATGGATATTTTTCACTTGATGTATAACTTTCACAACTATGTGTATGATATATAATTACTTTTTTATTGTCTATAGTTATATTTGGTGTTAAAATTTCTTCTGTTAAATTTATGCTAGTTTGGTTTTTTATTTTTACATTTTTATATTGAGTATTAAAACTTTCTTTAATTGGATTATTAGTTACAATTTGTGTTTCTACCCCAGTTTTTACTTCTTCCTGATTATCTGGTACTTGTTCTGCAAGTTCAATTTCTTGTGTTTCTTGTTTTTTATTTTCTTTTGTTACATTTATAGCACTAATTTGTGTTTCTAAAAATGTTGTAAGATAATTATTCATAGACTCTTTTGTTTCTTTTTCATTTTCTTCTATTTTACTAATAAGAGGAATTTGTGTATCAATTGTTTCTGTATATGTTCCCTCCATTGCTTTTTCTATTTGATTTCCTATATTTACATTTACTTGAATTTCTTTTTTAGTACGAAAAAATCTTGTAGCCATGATAACCATAATAATGGATATAAAAATGACTACAAGATATCGTAACATATCTTTTAATCTAAAAACTGCAACATTAAACATATATTATTCTCCTTAGTAGTTATCTTGTCTTATTTATATATTTATGCTTGCAGTTTTTATTTTATTCTTATATTTAATTATTTGTAGTTTGATTTTCTTCATTCGTTTGAATACTAACATTTGTATTTATTTGAGTATTAGCATTTGTACTAGCTTTGACACCTATTGAATCTAACCATTCTTCCACATTATTTCTATTATTATTGTAATTTAAATAGTAATAACGTTTTCCTGATTCAATTGCTAGATAAATATCATCTGCTCTTGTTGGAAATATTGTTTCTCCTGAGCTGTTAATTAATCCATATTTTCCATCTTTGCAAGTTACCATTACATTATAGTTTGGAATTACTAATAAATTCATAGCATCTTTATTACTATTTGCGACATATCCAAAACTATCAAATTGGAAATCTACAACTTTTTGTCCATTTTTATTAAATAATCCCCAAAGATTTCCTTTTTTTACTGGAATTAAATTATTGACTAATAAATATCCATTGCGAATATCATTTTTTTCAAAAGCTGATATGTCAATTCCTATTTGGTCATTTTCAATATATAATTTCATGTTGCCTCTTACATCTATAATTCCGTATTTTCCTTCTCTTCCTACTACATAAAGTCCTGCATCCATATCCATTAGATTTAAACTATCATATAGTATTTGTATTCTCATATCACCATTTTTTGAAATAACTCCAGTTTTTCCATTACTTACTACATAAAAATCTCCCGTTTCTGGTATATATGTTATTTTTTCATATTTTGGTTCAATAATTACATTTCCATCTAAGTCAATAACTCCCATTTCCTTTGTATCACTTTCTACAATTAGTCTGCTTTCAAAAATTGATTTCATATCATTAAATTCTTGACTAGTTGCAGCATATCCACTATCTAATATCATTGTATCATAACTTTGTAGCAAATAGTCCATTGTGTAGATATTGATACGATTTGTTTCTTTGTTATATATATAACTTACATTAAATGCGTTTTCCATACCATCTGTTGAAACATATAATTTGCCATTTATTGATTTTACTGGTCTTTTGCTATAAAAATATTTATATTCTGATGCAGATCTACTCATTTCTAACTTATATATTTTTTCAGAACCCAAAACAAAGTTAGCTATTTCATTTTCACTTTGAATATAGCATTTATTTTTTGCCTCTGACCTTTCTGCATAATCACCACTATAGCTTTGATATCCTAGATATGGTGCAATATCTCTAATTGGTACATATGTAGTATCTTCTTCAAATACAAACATATCTTTCAAATTAGGTTCTACCTTTCCATTAACAGATATTTTCAATTGTGAATCTTCAATATATGCTAAGGTAATAACAATTCCAATAATTGCAATAACTAGTAATATTATAATTGCCAAAATAATTTTTGGTAAAAGTTTGTTATTTTTCTTTTTATTTTTTGTAAAGCTTTCTTCAATTATATTCATTTGTATTCCCCCTTATTTTGTATAGCCATATTGTTTGTAAAATTCATTTTTAAAGTTTAATAAATTATCTTTCTCTATTTCTATTCTAACTCTTTCCATCAAATTCGTCAAGAACTTTAAGTTATGAATTGATAATAATCTGACACCTAGAATTTCATTTGATTTTATTAAATGTCTAATATATGCTCTAGTATAATTTCTACAAGCATAACAATCACATTTTTCGTCTAATGGCCTCCAATCTCTTTCATAGGTTGCATTTCTAACAACAATTTTTCCATTCCAAGTTAAAGCTGTTCCATTTCTAGCAATTCTTGTTGGTAATACACAATCACACATATCAATTCCTGCAATTGTTGCTTCTATTAAATAATCTGGTGTTCCAACTCCCATTAAATATCTTGGTTTTTCTTTTGGCATAAGTGGTGTTGTATAATATAGCATTTCTAAGAATTTCTCTTTTGGTTCTCCTACACTAATTCCTCCTATTGCATATCCAGGTAAGTCTAATGAAATTAAGTCTTTGGCTGATTGTTTTCTTAAATCTTCATAAAATCCACCTTGTATTATTCCAAATAAAGCTTGATTTTCTGTTTTATGTGCTTCTTTACAACGTTTTGCCCAGCGTGTAGTTCTTTCCATTGATTGTTTTGTATATTCATATGTTGCTGGATATTCTACACATTCATCAAATGCCATTATAATATCTGCACCTAAATCTTCTTCTATTTTCATAACACTTTCTGGTGAAAAGAAATGTTTACTTCCATCTAAATGTGATTTAAAGTCTACCCCTTCTTCAGAAATTGTTCTCAATTCTCCTAAACTAAATACCTGAAATCCACCACTATCTGTTAAAATTGGTCTATCCCAATTCATAAATTTATGCAAACCACCTGCTTCTTTAACAATTTTTTGTCCTGGTCTTAGATATAGGTGATATGTATTTGATAAAATAATTTGTGCTCCTACTTCTTCTTTTAATTCTTCTGGTGTCATTGATTTTACTGTTGCTTGAGTTCCTACTGGCATAAATACTGGTGTCTGAATATCACCATGTGGTGTATGTATAATTCCTCTTCTTGCTCCTGTTTGCTTGCATTCATGTATAAATTCATATGTTACTGCTTTTTTCATTCTCTCTCCCTATCTTCGTTTATTTTTAAATAATTTTCGTTTTTTATACTTTTTTCTAATTTGCTTACTCTTATACGTTCTGAAAATTTATTTTTCTCTTGTTTAATATTATCTTTAACAGTTGTTACTGTTCTTATTTGTTTTAAAGCTCTGTTTTGAGCTTCTAATCCATATTTGTCAACTAATTCTTCGTAACTTAGTTTTGATTTTTTAAAAGAATCTAAGAATCCTCTACTACTATTGATTAAACCATCTATCCCTCCATGATATATTGCTGTACTGTATTCTTTAGCATCCATCGTGCTACTTCCTGGATTTAGTAGTATCATTTTTCCATTTTGATATATACTAATTGATGGATTTGTAGGGTCTAATACAAGTATTATTTTGTCTTCTGGTATATCTACAAGTGTTACCATATGGTTTCCTATAATATTATCATTAACATCTTCATAAATTTTATCCCAGAATTCTTGAGTATTACTTTTATTTTCTTCTACTTCATTTGAATTAGTTTTTTCTTTTTCAGTTTCTTTATTTTCTTTTGGAATTTTTTTTGCTGCGCTTTGCTCTTTATTTCTATTTATATCAGGTATTTTTATATTTCCATCATCCATATAAACATTTATTGTTCGAGCATTAAAATCTGGATCTATCTCATTTAATTTTTTTGCTACATCTGTTGCAAAGTTACGGCAAACTCCATAACCATCTAGTGTAGATAAATCTAATTCAAAAAATCCAAATATATCTTTCGATGGAATTTTATATCCTTCAATACTATTCCACATATCATCTGTAACTTTCATTAAAGTTTGTAGTTTGGTTAGATTCATTTGTTTTATTTCTTCAGCATAATTTTTTATTCTTTTATCATTTTTTTCTATTTCATCACTATATTGGATTGAATTTATTTTTATAATTTCTTCTGTTGTTCCTGCTGTAAAAGCTGTAAAACCTATAAAAAATAGTGTTATATTTATCCCTATGTGCTTTAATATACATTTTATTTTGTAAAAACTTGCTTTGAATGTTCCTTTATATTCTTTTATTTCTTCATATTTTGCCTTTTCTAATATTTTTCTATATTCATTATACCCATATTTTATAAAGATTTCTTCATATCTTCCTTCTTTTTTTAGCTTTTTTATTTCTTCATATGAATACCAAGTAGGTACATAATTTCTATAATATATACCTCCATATTTTTCAAAAATTTCATCAAATTTTCTTTCTTTTTTTAATCGTTTTAAATCCTGTCTTGTCTTTTTGTCCATTTATACTCCTCAAATAATTAGCATTGCATCTCCAAAGCTAAAAAATCTATATTTCTCTGCTACTGCTTTTTCATATGCTTTAAGTATAAAATCTTTATCTGCAAAAGCTGATACTAACATTAGTAGTGTTGATTTTGGTAAATGGAAATTGGTAATTAAACCATCTATACATTTAAAGTTATATCCAGGATAAATATAAATTCCAGTATTTCCTTCTATTGGTTTAA
>CANQOU010000032.1 GCA_947625565.1 uncultured Clostridia bacterium | reverse complement strand
TATGTGGTTGGCGATATATACCCCCACTACGGACTTTCACCGCTTAGCTAAACGACATGCCTGTCGTACCAAAAAAAAGATATGTGTAAAACATATCTTTTAATTATTATCATCTAAAGGTCCAAATAGCTCATCAAATTTTGCTTCCAATTCTTTTTGTAAATCGTATGTATCTTCTTGCTGTGGTAATACTGGAACCTCTCCCATTTCTTCTAATATTCCTGTTGGCTTATTCTTTTCTTTTTCAATTCCAACTGTTATTGGTTCTAATTCTGGCTCTAGATTTTGCTGTTGTTTTGGTTCCTCAATATCTTCAAATAAATCGTCTAAAGATTCTATTTTCAAATTTTCTACCTTTTTTTCTTCATCTTCTTCTGGTACATATGGGTTATATGGATTATATTTTCTCCATTCTCCTCTTTCAATTTCTCCAATATCATTATGGCTAATTTCATGTGCTGCTAATTCTCTTGCCATTGGCTTTTTGAAGTAATAGAATTTTTTAGTTTTAACTGGCTTTAACCCTTTTACAAAGATTATACAATCATCCATATCCATTCTACGAAGCTCATCTGGTGTCATTAAAGCCCTTGCCATAACTTGGTCAGATACACTTTTTCCTGTTTTCCAGTTTTGTCTATCTCTATTTATAGATATACTATCTCTTTCTATTGTCTTTTCCCCTAGTTGTTTTGAAAAATATTCGACTGTTTTATATGAGTTACTTCCTAAAAATACATGTGTATCACAGTTACCCATGATAGTTTCATATGATTTTTCATAAACTGCTTCTAGTTGGTCTACATTTTGTAATATAACACTAAATGATATATTTCTACTCCTTGAAGTTGATATTTTTTTATCAAAGTCTGGTATTTTTCCAATGTTTGCAAACTCGTCTAAAATGAAGAATGTCTGAGTTTTTAGTTTCCCTCCATTTAAGTCTGCGTAATCATATAACTGTTGTATCATTTGAGAGAAAAATATTGTTAATAAAAAGTCATATGCTGTATGAGTATCTGAAGAGATAACATATACTGCTGTTTTTCTATTGCCAATTTCTTCAAAATCTATTGTATCTGTTGATGTTAATTCTGCAATTTCTTTTGAGTCGAATTTTCCTAGTTTTGATTGTAATGTACTTAAAATAGAACTATAGGTCTTTTCTGGTGCTATTTCTATAGATTTATAGTACATTCTTGCTGGATGGTCATATGGTAATACACTAATTAAGTCTGTTAATAAGTTGCTTCCACCTTTATTGTTTGCTGCTCTAACTAACTCAGCACAACTTGCTAAGTTTTGTTCTTCTGGTGGTCTAGTTGCTAATAAATAATAAATTAAAGCTTTTAAAAGCATCTCGGCTGAGTCGTCCCAAAATGGCTCTGCTGTGCTTCCTTCTGATTTTTGACCTCTAATTATCGTATTTGCAATAACATCAACATCTATTTCTGAATTGATATGTTTTAATGGGTTATATCCATCACTACATTGTGGTCTAACTAAATTTAATACTTTTATTTGATATCCATTATCTCTTAAATATCCTGCTGTTCTGTCATATAGTTCTCCTTTTGGGTCTGTAAATACATATGACCCTAGCATTTGATATGCATTTGGTATAGAATATGATGCAGATTTACCAGAACCTGAACCGTCCAACAACTAATACATTTACATTTCCTCTTTTATCAACTGGTAAATAATTATTTTCTGCAAGTATAATTCCTTTATTTTTATTTAAAATATGATATTGTTCACCGTGCTTACTCCAATCACTAGATCCATGCTCTATATCAGAAAACTCATTTTTTGGTGCAGTACGCACAAATCCTATAAAGAAAAATATTAGATAAAATATAGAAAAACCAAACCATATAGGGAAAAAGCTTCCAATTGCACCTTGTGCAAATTGATTTCCTAATGCTTTAAATGGATGCATAATATTTTGCACAATTTGCTGAAAGAATATAGTTCCTTCAAAGTTTCCTCCTTGATTTGCTTGGAAAATACTAAGTGATAACGGCGAAACAAATACTATGGTTAAAAATACCCATAGTATTGCACATATTATAAAATTAGTTCTATTTCTTCTAATTGCTCCTTGTATCTTGTAATTCATACAATTCACCTACTATCTTTAGTTAAACTTATCTATCTATGTCTTCTTGTTTTTCTGATTTACCTTTAATGTTTATTGTTTTTCCTGCTTTAATACGATCATTTTTTAATTTCTTTACTAATCTGCTATCCATGTATACTTTTTTACCTTGTATATCTCTATAAAAACCTTTCTCATCTTGTCCAAAATCATGTGCAGAAACTTTTATATTCATAAATTGTTCTGAGATTTGGTCGATACTTTTTTGTCCAGCTGCATCTACTTGTGTTGCATCTCCTACTTGTTGTTCTGGTTTTAATGTATTTGCTAATGCTTCAATACAAGCACCTGCAACTACTATTTGCATTCTTTTATCGACATCTTTTTGTGCCCCTGGATTTCCCATTTCAAACTTCCTCCTTAAAAATCCTTTTTGTCTCTGATTTCAAAGGCAAAATAAGATTTGTATGGTTTTAATTTACATTTGCCTTTCACTTCATTTGTATTCTCATCAAAATATAACACCGGCTCTACTTCTTCTGTTGTTTCTGGGTCAATAATACATATTGGCCTTTTTAAATTTGGTGTATATTGGAAATCTTTGTATTCTGTTTCCATTTCATTATATATACTTTCAAATTTCAAAGGCATTGGTTTTTTAGAAATTGATATTTTGTCTCCTTCTAGTAGTGCCATATTAACGACAACCCTATCGTTTCCAAAAGATAATATTACTAATTGGTTTTCATCTTCTGATGGATTATCTACATAGAAAGTTTTTCTAGTTGCATCACCTCTAATTTCTTGTGTATAGTCTAATCTTTGTATTGTGTATTTGGGTGATTCTGCTAAAAATTCTTTTTTTGTTTTATTTACTTGATAAATTACAGTTTTTACATCTTTAGGATCTGTGATACTAAAGTGCTTTCCTTGCCACATCTCCATCTTTATTATGACACCTCACTTCTATGAATTCACATAGCTTGTCTTTAGTATTCCCACTCTTTATTATACATTAAAACAAGCCACATGTCAATAAAAATTTATGTAAATTATAAATTTAAGCTTCTTTTTTTGCCACTTCTCTTGGTTTAAATTTTGAAATTTCTTTTAATTGCTCATATAATGCTCTTTCTTCTTCTGACATATTGCGAGGAACAACAATTTTTATTTCTGCTATTAAGTCTCCTTTTCCTCCTTGTGTAGTATGATATCCTTTATTAGGGATTTTTAGTTTTTCTCCACTTTGTATTCCTTGAGGAATGTATATTTTAGTTTCATCCTCCATTGTAGGAATTGTTACTCTAGCACCTAATCCTGCTTCCCAAGGAGTTAGTAATAAATCTGTATATAAATCATTTCCATTTAATTTAAATGTCTTATTATCTTGTATCTTTATTTTTATATATAAGTTTCCGTTTTTACCCCCATTTGTGCCTTCTTTTCCTTGTCCTAATAGCCTAATTTTAGCTCCATTTTGAATCCCTTTTGGTATAGTTATTGAAAATGTTTTGTTTTTACCATCTACTGTTTTAAGTGATATTTTCTTTTCACTGCCAAAATATGCTTCTTCAATTGGCACTTCAATCTCTGTTTCTACATCTTGTCCAACCATTGGAGTTTGTACAGAATTATTAGCAGTCTTTTCTACATTTCCTAAAAACATTTCAAAAATCGATTCTTTAGTTCTCAAATTTTTTTGTGTTTCTCTTACATTATGTGCATTCCAAGTTCTATCATATTTTCTCTTTGATGCTGGTACTGATAAAATTCGATAAGCTTCATTTATATCTTTAATCTTTTCTTCTGCTAACTCATTTCCAACATTTAAATCTGGATGGTATTTTTTTGCAGATACCCTATATGCTGTTTTTATTTCTTCTATAGAAACTCGACTTGTTTCTAAGCCTAGTATTTTATAATAATCTTTATATATCATTTAACATCCTCTCCCATTTGTTTTTAAAATAGGTAATTACATTATAACATAAATTCCAAAAAAATCCATACTTTTTTATGGATTTTTCCGTTTTATTATATTCAATTTTTATTAGTTACAAAGTTCATAAAATTTCATTCCATTTGATGCCTTTATTAAAATTACATCATGTGGCTTTGTTTGCTCTTCTAAATATTTTTTTATTTCTTCCCTAGTTTTGAAATAGTATGTCTCTTTTCCTTTTGCTTCTTCAACTATATATTTACTATTTTCTCCAGAGCATACTAGAATATCAATATCTGAATTTGCTACTACTTGCCCTACTTGTCTATGTATCTTTTCTGCATAATCTCCTAATTCAAATATATCTCCTAATACAGCTATTTTTCTATGTCCTTTATACCCTTCTAAATACTGTATTGCTGCTTTTATTGATTCTAAGCTAGCATTATATGCATCATTTATAATTGTTATATCATTTTCTTTTTTAATTAGTTCCATTCTCTTTTTTGTTAATTCAAAGTTTTCAATTCCTTTTTTTATTTTTTCTATTTCAATTCCAAGTATTTTTCCTACAAGTGCAGCACATAATGCATTATATACAAAGTGAATTCCTCCTACTGGGACTGTAATTTGTATTTTCTCTTGCCCTATATGGCATAAAAATGTACTACTATTTTCTTGTAAATTGACATCTTCAGCCCATACTTCTGATTCATTTTCCATTCCAAATGTATGTATATATAACTTACTATCTTCTTTATTTTTAAGGCTCCAATTATGCAATAAATCATTATCATTATTTATGATAATTTCTTTTTTATTCATTCCTTCTAAAATCTCTAATTTTGCTTTTAATATATTTTCCCTAGAGCCTAGATTTCCTATATGTGATGTACCAATATTTGTAATAATTGCAATGTCTGGTTTTGCAATATTTGTTAATAAACTAATTTCTCCAAAGTGATTCATTCCCATTTCTACTACTGCTACTTCTTCATTTGTCAGATGTAATAATGTAAATGGCAATCCTATATGGTTATTATAGTTTCCAATGGTTTTTAATGTATCAAATTGTTGAGAAATAACATTTGCTACCATATCTTTTGTACTTGTTTTTCCTACACTTCCTGTTATTGCTACAACTTTCAAATTTTTTCCATATTTTTCTCTTTTATAATTTGCTATTTTTTGTGCAGCAAGTATTGTATCTTCTACAATTAGAATAGTTTTGTTTTTCCAATTTTCTAATATTTTTTCATTTAATTCAACTGGTTGAATTATTGCAACTTTACATCCTCTTTTGAATGCTTCTTCCCAAAAATTGCTTCCATCTATATCTCCTGTTTTTATTCCAATAAATGTTTCTTCTGGTTTTAAATTTCGTGTATCATATGAAAATATACTACAGGTTTCATTTAAATTCCCTTGAATCATTTTTGCTTGTGTTATATTAATAATCTCTTTTACTGTTATTTTATTTTCCATATGTTTTTCCTCCCTGATTTTTGATAATGCTATTGTACTACAAGATTTGTAAAAAAGCAATGTATTATATAATATGTTATTTATGCAAAAAAGGATATGAGAAAATATATTCCCATATCCTTTTTGCTATTTTTCTACAGAGCGATTTGCAATTTCAATAGCCTTGGTTACGATATTTCCACAGTCCTTTGAAGACACATTTGCCCAACTTCCACCATCTTTTTTGACTTGGTCGTAAACTCCAAGTTCTTTTGCAATTTCCTCTCTTAAATTTTCAGATATCAATTTGCTATTTCTAGACATAATAATATCCTCCTGAAAAAATAAAATTGTACCGACTTTTAATTAAAAGTCTTATTCATAGTTTCTACATTTTTTTTTAATTTATGTTGTCAATTTTTGTAAAATAATAAAAATTAAAAAATATAATGACAAAAATGCCTATAACGTGATATAATATAAAAGAATAAAATTGAGGAGAAATTTATGGTAAAAGATGATATTCTATTAGAAAAAGAAACCTCTTCTGAAGAAACTAAAAGTTCTACTTTAGATGAAGAAACTGAAATAAAAGAAGAAATAAAAACTAAGACAAGTCCAAAAAAGTCAAAAGCTAAACAAGTTAAATCTGACGAAAAACCAGACACAGTTTTAGACAATATTAAAGAACCTTTAATTGGAAATGTAAAAAATGAAATAAAATCAGAAACATCTGATATATTAGATACTGTAGACGTTTCTACGAAAATTGAAGAAACTACTAAAAAAGCTGAAGAATTTAAACCTGTAGAAATTCAACAATCTACTACTAGTGTATTACATATATTTTTGATTGGACTTTGTGTTTTCTTAGCGCTTTTTCTTGCTAGTTTTGTTTGTTTTACTTTAATAAATTCAAACAGTAAAACAATTATATCTGGTGTATATGTACATAACTTTAATGTTTCAAAATTAAATAAAAATGAAGCCTTAGATTTTGTAAATAAAAGTATTTCTAGTCATCTTCCAGAAGAAATAAAATTAGTTTACAAAGATTTTGAAACTGCTATACCAACAGCTGATTTAGATATTTCTTTTGATACATCTGCTGCTATAAATCAAGCTTATTCAATTGGTAGAAATGGAAATTTACTAGAAAATGATATTGTAGTTTTACAAACCTTATTGTCAAATGTTAAAATAACTCCTGGAGTTACTTTTAATGAAGATACTTTAAGAAATACTCTCCAATCTCTTTCTGCAAAATTGCCAGACTGTGCAATTGAAAGTAGTTATTACTTAGAAGATTCTAAGTTAATTTTAACAAAAGGCAGAACTGGTAGTGTTGTTGATGTTGATAAAACATTAGAGTGTATAAAAAAACAAATACAAGCCTTAGATTTAGAAAATAGCATTGAAATTTCAACATTACAAAAAGATCCAACACCATTAGATGTAGATAAAATTCATAGTGAATTATATGTAGAGCCTAAAGATGCATATTTCACAAAAGACCCATATGCTTTATATGCAAGTGAAAATGGAATTGATTTTGCAATTACAATTGATGAAGTAAAAAATATGTTAAATGAAGAAAAAGAAGAATATGAAGTGCCTTTAAAAATTTTGGCACCTAAAATAACAACAAATATGCTAGGTAGAGAAGCTTTTCCTGATTTATTATCTACATATTCAACAAAATATTCAACTCGTGATACAGATAGAACTACTAATTTAATGTTAGCAGCAAATAAGATAAATGGTCTAGTCTTAATGCCTGGAGAAACCTTCTCATATAATAAAACAGTTGGTGAAAGAACTATTGCTGCTGGTTATCGTAAAGCTCCAATATATGTAAGTGGTGAAGTAGTAAATGATGTTGGTGGTGGTATTTGTCAAGTTACAACTACTTTATACAATGCAGCTGTTTATGCGAATTTAGAAATTGTGGAAAGAACAAATCACCAATTTGTGCCTTCTTATGCGCCAGCAAGCCGTGATGCTACTGTAGTTTATGGAGCAATTGATTTTAAATTTAAAAATAATCGTAATTATCCAATTAAATTAGTTTGTTCAGTTAGTAATGGAGTTGCTAATTTCCAAATACTTGGATTAAAAACTGACCAAGACTATAAAGTTGAGATTACAAATAGAGTAACTAAAACTACTTCAAGTTCTATATATTCTGAAGCATATAAAATATTAAAGCAAAATGGAAAAACTGTAGGAACATATTTGTTATCTAAAGATGTATATAAAAGACATTAGAAAAGGGAGTTTATGCTCCCTTTTACATTGTTAAAACTCCATTAGGTGTGTCTTTAATAACTAATATATCCTCTTCCCTACCATTTTCCGCATTGATATATACTAAAAATTCTGTATCTTCTACTTTTCCTTTAAATTCATAGCAAAAAATTTCTGTTTTCCATTCTGTTGGTATATATGCTAATCCTTCGCTTTCGATATTAAGCTTTTTATTTAGGGTTTGCTTTGCTTGCTCTTTTGTAATTTTTACTTTTGAAATATCTCTTTCTACATGGTTATTTAAATATCCTGTTGTTTCTATCCCTAGAATTTCTCCATTGTCTAAAGCTACTTTTACTTTAATTAAATCTGGATACATTATTACTCCATTTTGGTTATATGCATAGTTTATAGTCATAATTCCACTTTGTGTTAAATAATATGTTTCTTTCATATTTGGAAATCCTTTTTGCGTAAGAAAATTTTTTCCTATTTGGTCTGCTTGTTCTTGTGAAATTATTTCAGAAGTTACTTCTCTATCATAATTCATATAGATTACATGTCCACCTTTTTGTGATATAGAAATATTTATGTTTTCATTTTCATTTGTTTGAATAGAAAAAGTATATGATATTATTATTGCATTTTCAGATACTCCTAGACTTGAAATTTCTTTTATTTTGTCTTGTCCTATAAAATCAATCGCTATTTGTTTTGCTTTTTCTTCGTCAATGTTGTCACCTGTTAGCCCTTTTGGTTGTGCACTTGTTAAATGTTCAGAAAACGCGCCATCATAAATTAATCCAGAATACTGATGGAAATTTTCTTCTAAGTTACTAAATCCATCTTTACTTTCTGTACTAACTTGTTGTGCAAATGCTACTTTTCCTTTTTTAGTTAATTCTCCCCATGTAATTCTTCCATTGTTTATATCTTCAGATAATTGATTTAATGTATTTTGTAATTCCACACTATAATTATGCAAATTTTCTAAATTGTCTAAATCTTGCTGTGCTAAACTTTCGTCATATATATTTTTGCGTGATAATGCATAACTATAATCACTTACTTGATTTAAAAATTTTTGTGTGTTCTCTAATTCTTGACTTTCTATTGGTAATCTAGATAAATATGTTTGTGCCATATTAGCTTCTCTCCACAAATTAGTTAATGTCTCTGCTCCTTGTTCTGGAGTTGTAGATATAACAGATTTTGCTAAATAGGTTTCTACATTACTAACATAATCCACTAATTCATAAAATGCCATATTATATGTGTTTTCTGATACTTGCCTTGCTTCTCTTTGTTTTTGATATAATATAATTCCTAATGCAATAATTATCAATAAAAATACACCTATAACACTAAGCATATGTCCTTTTTTTAGTCTACTTATCCAATCTTTTACCTTATTCATTTTAATCACATACCTTTCCAATTATTTACAGAATTTATGTTTTCCAATAGTTTTTACTACCGGCCTTGACCATATCCATTTATTTGTTGCAGTTGCCGGATTAAAATAGTAAATACATCCACTTGTAGGGTCCCATCCATTCATAGCATCTCTTGCTGCTTTATACACAGTAGAGTTTTCAGCAATTGGATGGTTTATTTGTCCATCTGATACTGCTGTAAATGCACCTGATTGATAAATGACTCCAGCTATTGTATTAGGAAATTGTGAGCTTTTTACACGATTTAGAATTACTGCTCCTACTGCAACTTGTCCTTCATAAGGTTCTCCTCTTGCTTCTCCATTTATTGCTCTTGCCATAAGCTGTATGTCTGAGGTTGAATTTGATGTTGCACCATAAACTATATTCTGAGTCCCCTTTTCCACAATTACTACTATAACTGTAAATAAACTTATTAAAAATATTGTTAATCCTAATTTTCTCAAATAATCACCTTCTTTTGTATATTTTGGTTTTTTTTGAAAATTTTATACATATTTTTTTTAGTTATGATATAATGAAGCTGAAAAAGGAGGTAATAATGAAAATTCTAATATTTTATGCATCATATGGTGGAGGTCATTTAAATGCTGCAAAATCAATAGATGCTTGTTTAAGAAAAATTAATGCGGAACTAGATATTGAATTGATTGATTGTATGAAATATGTAAATATAGCATTAGAAAAAATAACTACAGCTGCTTATCGTGAAATGGCAAAGAAATTACCTTGGGCTTGGGGCAGAATTTATGCAGATTCTCAAAAAGGTCCTTTGGCACATATTTCTAGTAGGTCTAACAAAATCTTAGCAATTAAATTATTAAGGTTATTACGTGAAAAAAAGCCAGATTTAATAATTTCAACACATCCTTTTGGAAGTCAAATGTGTAGCTATTTAAAAAGAAAAGGAAAAATAGAAAGTAAAATTGCAACTATCATGACTGATTTTGCACCACATGACCAATGGCTTGTTGGAAGCAGTCATACAGATTATTTCTTTGTTGCCCATGATAAAATGAAGGACTATCTTATTTCAAAAAATATTCCTGCAGAAAAAATATATGCAACAGGTATCCCTATTTCTGAACGTTTTTTGTTTTCTTTTGATAGAAAACAAATTTTAGATACTTTTGGATTACATGATAATTTAAAAACTGTATTATTTTTTGGTGGTGGTGAATTTGGTTTAGGTAAATCTAAAACTATTTCAATTTTTGAAAGCTTAGTTCACTATATAGAAAATATACAAGTTGTTGCAATTAGTGGAAAAAATGAAAAAATGAAAAATACCTTTTCTGAAATTGTTACAAGAAATCAAAAAGAAAATTCGGTTAAGGTTTTATCATATACTGACAAAGTTCCAGAGTTAATGTCCATTTCTGATTTAGTTGTTACAAAACCTGGTGGATTGACAACTTCTGAAAGTTTGGCTTGTAATCTTCCTATGGTAATTATCAATCCTATTCCTGGTCAAGAGGAAGAAAATGCTGAATTTTTAGAAAACAAAGGAATTGCTATATGGATAAAGAAAAAAGATTCTCCAAAAATAATTTTTCAAGAGTTGCTTTCTAGTCCTGAAAAATTAGCTCAAATGAAAGAAAATACGAAACAATTAGCAAAACCTTATTCAGCAGAAAATATTTGTAATATTTTATTAATCGAGTAGAGAACAAATAATTATTTTATTTATTCCCTCTCACACCACCGTACGTGCCGTTCGGCATACGGCGG
>CANQOU010000031.1 GCA_947625565.1 uncultured Clostridia bacterium | reverse complement strand
TTATGATATTCATTCCAACATATAGATTAGAAGATCATGAGCATAAATATATGAATGGAAATGAAAATATACAAAAATATATAGATTATTTTGATTGTTATGGTATAAAATTAAAAAGAGTTTATAAATAAAATTGATTGATATTAGTATCAATCGCCCAAGAGAGCTGACGAGTTGTGGATACCTACGTTGTTAGCACCAGTATAGATGTTTTTATAGGATTTTATAGTCCTGTAAAAGCATCTTTTTATTTGGTATTATATTTATAATGATTTATAGAAATTAAAACTATTGTCAAATTCAAAAAAAGTTAGTATAATTATCAATATAAATAGTACTTTTTGTTACGATTTTTTGGAGGTGATAAAAATAAGTTATTACTATTTTTTATTTATAATATTTATGATTTTTTTATAATATTTCCAAGAAGAAAACTATATTTAGGAATAATTAATAGAAAAAGAAAAAGGAGGAAAAGAAAAATGCCACAAGAATTGATGAAAGAATTTATAGGTAAAGTATGTTCAATTGTGTTATTCAATAACTCTTTTGGAGTGCAAGGAAAAATAATTGCAGTAGAAGAAACTTGGATAAAGGTTAGCGAAAAAAATAAAATTCGTATAATCAATGGAGATATGATACAAGATATATCAATACTACCAGAAAAATATCAAAAATAATTTTTCAATAAACATTTTTTTAATATCTTTTTGTCATGAATTCGAATTTATCAAAGTATTGTATTTTTTAGATTATATGATATAATATACAAGTAAACTTTATTATCTTGCAAATTGCAAGTTTTTATAGATAGTAACTCTTTAAAATAACTATTTGGGGAGGAGAAAAATGAATAGAAAATTTATGCAATATTTTTATTCACATCCAGTTAAATGTTTTCTTTTGCTTTTACTTATTCCTTGTGTTACAGTATTAATTCTCTCTTTTTTTCCAGAAATTATTGTAGAAGCATTTATTATTTCTTTAGGAATACTGATGATTGCGATACTTATTTTTTTTCTTTATGAAGAAAAGAAAGAAAAATTGCAAAGATTTCAAGAAATGAGCGAAGAAGGCCTTGAAAAAAAGTGGAAAAAATATATTGATTTGGTTAATGAAACAGTTGATGAAGAAAAGTATGAATGTAATAAGTTAAATGTAAGCTGGATTCAAAGATTTGACCAAATTATATATGACATATCTACTAATCAGCACTTATTACGGCGGAAGTTAAATGATTTTGATATTGCATCTTGCCTAATTTTTTCATTAACATGGGATAACCAAGAAGACGAAAATATTCTTTTTGCATTTGATTGTGCTAAAAAAGTAGTTATTACTCCTAAAGAATATTTACGTAATTTGGGATATGCATACAAATTGGAATTGGAAGCAATCAAAACTTTTCAGTCTGTTAATATCTATATACCAGACGAAACTATCACAGCTACCGCACTTGTATCTATTCTACATACATATCTTATGCAAAAGACAGATATTGGAATATTGCAACTTTCTGACTTTTTACACATTTTATATTTAAAGTGTAAATAACATTTAAAAAACACTAGCCAATATAATTGGTTAGTGTTTTTATCTATATGTTAGTTTTTATAGAACCAACATTTATAATTTCTTTATTTTTTCCAGTAATATAGTCTTGGCTTAGTCTATATACTTGTATTTCATAATATTCTCCTCGTGATTCTGCAATTAAAACGACTTTGCCATAATCTAAAATATCTATAATACTTGTATTAGCTATTGCTGCAGACATTTCAATTTCCTTTGAAATATTTTCACCATTTACATCTGCATTTATAAGAGCTATTCCCTCATCTTTAGTTTCAACTGTATAGCTAGCTTCCTTTATCATATCTGCCCCACAATTTATATCTCCTAATAGCTTTATTTCATCATTTATTAGTTGATATAAATGAACTCCTATATATTCACCACCTGAATCAGAAATTAAAGCAACAGTTCCAATATTTGGAATATCCATTATTCCAGTTTTATCTATCATAGCTTCCATTTTAATTTCCTTTGATATTGTCTTTCCATTTTTTGTAGCTTCTATTATAGCTTTTGCTTCGTCTTTTACAGTAATTTCATATTTTACCTCATTTTTGTTTGCATTATTTTCTGATACTGTATTTGATGTTCTTGGAGTTGAATTACTTTCTGATATGTTATTTTGTAAATTTCCTACTATTTTGCTTAAATTATCTACTTGTGCTTGTTGTTCTACTAATTTTTTATCTTCTACTTTTTTATCATTGTACGTTTTATATAGAAAAATCCCCATAACTGTTATTACAACTATTGATATAATTAGAAAAAATGTTACTATATTTATTTTTATATCTTCCTTTTTTTCCATTTTTATTTCTCCTTTGTATTGAATTAAAGTTTAAAAACCATCATAATAATTGCACTAATTATTACAATAATAAATCCTAATATTTTAAGACCACTTGAGCCTTCATTTTGGTCACCAAATCCAAAGAATTTTTTTGTTAAATTTCTGGCATCAAATATCATTATTACTCCAAATAGTATAATTATTAAGCAAACTAATTTTATAATAATTTGTAACATCTAAATCAACATCCTTTTCTCTTTATTCTTTCCATTGCTTCTATTGTGTTTTCCTTTGTTCCAAATGCTGTTAATCTGAAATACCCTTCTCCATGTGGTCCAAACCCGCTTCCTGGTGTTCCCACAACATTCATATCTTGTAATAATGTATCAAAAAACTCCCATGAAGTCTTTCCATCTGGTACTTTTAACCATACATATGGAGCATTTAAGCCACCATAATATGTGATTCCTACCTTTTCTAGTCCTTCTCTAATAATTTTTGCATTTTCCATATAATAGTCAATATTTTCTTTTATTTGCATTTGTCCTTCTTTTGAATATACCGCTTCTGCTGCTCTTTGCACAATATATGAAACTCCATTGAATTTTGTACAAGTACGCCTATTCCATAATTTGTTATATTCTATTTCTTTTCCGTCTTTAGTATATCCTTTAACTTCTTTTGGTATAACTACATAACCACATCTTAGTCCTGTAAATCCAGCTGTTTTTGAAAAGCTTCTAAATTCAATTGCAACTTCTTTTGCTCCATCTATTTCATAGATACTATGTGGTATATCATTTTGTGTAATAAATGCTTCATATGCAGAATCATATAGAATAATAGATTTATTTTCTTTTGCATAATCTACCCATTTTTTTAGTTCTTGCTTATCTAAAACTGTTCCTGTTGGATTGTTTGGAAAACATAAATAAATCATATCTACTTTTTGTTTTGGTAATTCTGGTTTAAAATCATTTTCTGCTGTAACTGGTAAATATACAATATTTTCATAAGTTCCTTTTTCTTGATTAAATTTTCCACTTCTTCCTGACATGACATTTGTATCTAAATATACTGGATAAACTGGGTCTGTTATTGCAACAGTATTTTCTTTTGCAAAAATATCAACTATATTCCCTGTATCACATTTTGCTCCGTCTGATACAAAAATTTCGTCTTGCTCTATATCAATTCCTCTTGCTTTATAATCATTTTTAACTATTGCATTTCTTAGAAAATCATATCCTTGTTCTGGGCCATATCCTTTAAATCCTGTTTGTGTTCCCATTTCATCTACTGCTTTGTGTAAAGCTTCTATACATGCTTTAGTTATTGGTCTTGTTACATCACCTATTCCCAATTTAATTACTTTTTTATCTGGATTTTCTTCAGTATATTTTGCTACCTTTTTTGCAATTGTTGAAAATAGGTAACTATCTTGCAATTCTAAAAAATTCTCATTTATATAACTCATTCTTATTTTCCTTTCTATATTTATATAATAGTTAGAGATTTTTTATACTAGTTCTCCTTCGAATACAGTAGTTGCAGGTCCTGTCATATATACATGATTATCTTCCTTATTCCATTCTATATACAAATTTCCACCTAGTAATTCTATTGTCGCTTTTCTATCTGTATAACCATTTATATTGCAGGCAACTAGTGTTGCACAAGCTCCTGTTCCACAAGCCAAGGTTTCTCCTGCCCCTCTTTCCCATACTCTCATTTTTATATTATTTTTATCTACAATTTCTGCAAATTCTACATTTATACGTTTTGGAAATACTTTGTCTACTTCTAATACTTTTCCATATTTTTCAACATCAAATTTTTTTACATCTTCTATAATAGTAATTGCATGTGGATTTCCCATTGATACACAAGTCATATTAAAATCTTTTTCCTGTGCCATTACCTTTAAATTTTTAACTGGATTTTCTTCTGTATTTACAGGTATTTTGTTTGGTTCAAATATTGGTTCTCCCATATCAACTCTTGCTGTATCTACTTTTCCATCTTTTACATTTAATTTTAAATATTTGATACCTGCTAATGTTTCAATAGCAACTTCTGTCTTGTTTGTTAATCCTTTATCATATACAAACTTTCCTACACATCTTATGCCATTTCCACACATTTCTGCTTCACTTCCATCACTATTAAACATTCTCATTTTGAAGTCAGCAATATCACTTTTACAAATTAAAATTAGTCCATCTGAGCCTATTCCAAAGTTTCTATTGCTTACAAAACGAGCTAGAGAAGATGGTTCATTGATATCCTGATGGATGGCATCAATATATACATAATCATTCCCTAGCCCATGCATTTTTGTAAATTTAATCATTTTTGTCACCTCTTAAGGTAATTATATTTATAACAAAACATAGTTATGTTTTATTGTTTTTAGTCTATCATATAAACTCCTTAAGGTCAAGTATTATAATGTGCCTGTTCCTAGTTTTTCTAATTTTTGATTTACAACTTTTTGCAATAATTGATTTTCTGGTAACTTTAGCTCTGCATCATCTGCCATAATTTCTTGTGCTACAACTTGTACTTTCTTCAATATTGCCATATCTTCAAATAAATTTGCAATTTTAAATTCTGGTAATCCATGTTGCATTGTTCCAAAGAAGTCTCCACTTCCTCGTAATTCTAAGTCTTTTTCTGATATTACAAATCCATCATTTGTTTCACACATAACTTTCATTCTTTTTCTAATAGTTTCACTATTTCCTTCATATTTTAAAATACAATATGATTGATATTCTCCTCTTCCAACTCTACCACGTAATTGATGCAATCCGAGCTAATCCAAATCTTTGTGCATCTTCAATTACCATTATATTACTATTTGGTACATCAACTCCTACTTCAATTACAGTTGTTGAAATTAAAATATCAATTTCATGATTTTTAAATTTTAGCATAATTTCGTCTTTTTCTTTCTGTTTCATTTTTCCATGTAAATATAAAATACGATATTCTGGAAAGATTTCTTTTTGATATTTTTCTGCCAATTCTATAACTGATTTTAAATTGTTATCTTCTCCTTCTTCAACTAATGGACAAACAATATATGCTTGTCTTCCTTCTTGAATCTGTTTTTTTATAAAGTTATCTACTCTTTCTTGCATATGTTTTGATACTGCAAAGGTTTGTATTTTTTTTCTATTTGGTGGTAATTCGTCTATAATAGAAATATCCAAATCTCCATATAAAATTAGAGCTAATGTTCTTGGAATTGGAGTTGCAGACATAACTAAAGTATCTGGATTTTGTCCTTTTTTTGTTATTTTATTTCTTTGTCTAACACCAAATCTGTGTTGCTCATCTGTTACAACTAGCCCTAAGTTTTTAAATTCAACATTATCTTCTAAAACTGCATGTGTTCCAATTAAAATATCAATTTCTCCATCTTTTAATCTCTGCAAAATATCTTCTTTTTTCTTTTT
Source organism: uncultured Clostridia bacterium (assembly GCA_947625565.1). Classification (GTDB taxonomy): domain Bacteria; phylum Bacillota; class Clostridia; order TANB77; family CAG-508; genus CAG-269. The sequence continues at coordinate 5,340 of CANQOU010000031.1, read as the reverse complement.
AGTTATTCCAGAAATTAGTAATTCACATTTTATTTCTAATCTTGAAAATATTTTTTCAAAATTTTCTAAATGCTGGGTTGCTAAAATAGCAGTAGGTGCCATAATTACTGCTTGATATCCACTTTTTACTGCTTTATATGCAGCACACATAGCAATTGCTGTCTTTCCTGAGCCTACATCTCCTTGTAATAGCCTATTCATCATTTTAGGTGATTCCATATCTTTTTCAATCTCGTCTAAAACTCTTGATTGTGCATTTGTTAATGTAAATGGGAATTGTTCTATCATTTCTGAAATTTTATGTTTTTTAGAAAATGCAATTCCTTTTATTTTTTCTTTATCATAATATTTTAATTTTAGCAATGCTAGTTGTGTCATGAGTAGTTCTTCAAATACTAATCTTGTTCTTGCTTTTTGAAAATCTTGTAATTTATCTGGAAAATGAATGCTTTTAGTTGCTTGATTTATTGGTAATAGTGAATATTTTTTTAATAAATACTCTGGCAAAGTTTCTGAAATATTTCCATATACTTCACTTATAGCATTTTCCATAATTTTCCTTATTACATTTTGAGAAAGATTATATGTTAATGGATATATGGGTATAATTCTTCCTGTGTTTTGCGTAGTCCCATATTCGTCAAATACTGGAGACATTATTTGTATTTTTCTATATTTTCTATCTATTTTTCCATACATACGGTATTTTTGTCCTATTGAAAATTTGGATTTTAAGTATGTTTGATTAAACCATACTGCTTCAGCGTTTGCTGTTTCATCTCCTATCATTAGTTTTTGCATTGTTTTTCTTCCAAATCGAGTTTCAACAACCTTACTAGTTGCTACAACTTCTATTAAAGCTTCTTCACCATCAACACATTCAAATAATGTCTTTGGTTTGCTTCTATCTTCATAATTTCTTGGATAATATGTAATTAAGTCTTGTAATGTGAAAATTCCTAGTTTATTTAAAAGTTCTGCTCTGTTTGGTCCAACACCTTTAATATATTGGACATCTTTTTTTAAATCAACCATTATTTACTCCTCTATATGATTTTTGCTACTTCAAAATTTAATGAATCTGCACTAACTAATTTTAAATTTATTCCTTCTATTTCTCCTTGTATTGCTTCTTTTATAGATGTACTATGTAAATGTCCGTAAATACACATTTTTATATCATATTTTTTCATAAGCTTTATAAATGGTGATTCTCTATTGTTTTGCAAATTAAAACTTGTAATTGGTGGATAATGCATACATACAATAATTGGTTTATCATTGCCATATTTTTCGATACCATCTTTTATTGATAGTTCTAGTCTAATTACTTCTCTATTTACAATTTTTTTATCTTCTTCTTCCAAAGATTGTGTCCAGCCCCTTGTTCCCGCTATAATATATCCATCACAAAAATAACTATTATTATGCAAAAAATCTATTGATGTAAATTTATTTTCTTTTATAAAATTACGCATTTTATTGATAGTTGACCACCAGTAGTCATGATTTCCTTTTAATAATAACTTCTTTCCAGGTAATTGTTGTAAATAGACAAAATCAGCAATACAATTTTCTAAATACATTGACCATGAAAAATCACCTGGTAACAACACAGTATCCTTTTCAGTGACTTGTTTTATCCAACTTTCTTTGATTTTTTCTTCATAACCTTCCCAATTATCACCAAATATACTCATTGGTTTATTTTCTTGAAAAGATAAGTGTAAATCACCTATTGCAAATATTGCCATTTTTACTCCTTTCCTATAGCTTATAACTGAAGATTAGGAATTGCATTTAAACTTAAATCATCTATTTTTCCAGCTATATAGTTATAATAACCTGCTGAACCTATCATTGCTGCATTATCTGTACATAATTTTATGTCTGGCATATATACTTTTATTTCTTGTAGATTTAAAAATGCTTTTCTAATATATGAGTTTGCTGATACTCCTCCTGCTAAAGCTATTGTTTTTATCCCTGTTAATTCAATCGCTTTTCCGTATATTTTCAATTAAAATTTCTGTTACTGTTTTTTGAAAGCTAGAACATAAATCTGCTTTGTTAATATCTGGATTTTTATGATGTAAGTTTATTACTGCTGTTTTTATTCCACTAAAACTAAAGTCTAGATTTTCAAAATGTGTTTTCGGAAATTGAATATTTGGACTTCCTTCTTGTGCTAATTTGTCAACTTTTGGTCCTCCTGGGTATCCTAATCCAACTACTCTTGCAATTTTGTCAAAAGCTTCTCCAATTGCATCATCTCGTGTTTTTCCTAGGACTTCAAATTCACAATAATCTTTTACATAAACTATTTGTGTATTTCCTCCTGACATCATCATACATAGAAATGGAGGTTTTAGTTCTTTATATGTAAGATAATTTGCTGCAATATGTCCTTGGATATGATTTACTCCTACTAATGGTTTTTTAATGGCAAAACTAAGAGCTTTTGCATAGGAAAGTCCAACTAATACTGCTCCGACAAGTCCTGGACCATATGTTGGAGAAATTACATCAATATCATTAAATGTTAAATTTGCTTCTTTTAGTGCTTTTTTGGTTACACGAGAAATTGCCTCTATATGATTTCGAGAGGCAATTTCAGGCACAACTCCTCCATATTTTTCATGGATTGGAATTTGTGTGTCTATTATATTAGATAAGATTTCTCTTCCATTTTTTATTACAGCTACTGCAGTTTCATCACAGCTTGATTCGATTCCAAGTGTTATTATATCCTTCATTACTTTTTTCCTTTTCTATATTCCAAAAATCATCTGAGCTAAACTTAAAATTCCACTACTAACAAAATTTATCGCTGGTGTTATAAACGTTCCTGCTATTCCTGTTAGCCAGATTAACACAAATACAATGTAAAAAATTTGTTCATTATTTATAAACCATTCTTTTGCATTGTATGGTAAAAATGGTATTAGCACTTTTGAGCCATCTAATGGTGGCAATGGAATTAAATTAAAAACTCCTAACCCTATATTTATTGATATTGTAGCTGATATAATTAGTATAACTGCACTTCCAACTGTAGATGTTAAAAATGCTAAACCTGCAAATTTATATATAGCACAATATATCAATGAAAAGACAAATGCTAAAACAAAATTCATAAGTGGTCCTGCTATTGAAACAATTGCTTCTCCTTTTTCCATTGACATTTTTCTTGTATAATTACTAGGATTTACATGTACAGGTTTTCCCCATCCAAATCCTGCAACTAATAACATCAATCCACCTATTGGGTCTATGTGGTCTTTCGGATTTAAGCTAAGTCTACCTTCTCTACGTGCTGTGTCATCACCTAGTTTGTCAGCTGCAAATGCATGTGCAAATTCGTGGAAAGTTATTGCTACAAGCACTCCTGGTATACTAATTAATAAACTATATAATTGAGATGGATTTGCTAAGTATTGCAAAACTCCTATCAATATTAGTATCCCTACAATTATATATATTGTTCTTTTATCAAATGAGAAATTGAACATATTTTCCTCCTATCAATAAAATTTATCTTCACTTTTTTATGCAAGTTACATCCAATGTTATTAAGAACTTTATAAGTCATTTTCTGGTAATTTTTCATCCATTTCATTTTCCATTTTTTCTATTTTATTTTTGTCTGACATAGCATATGGTTCTTTGTTTCTTTGTTTTGCTTTTTCTATTTCAATAGTTTTTACTGGCTGTCCTAAAAAATATTTTCCATTACAAGATATTCTGTCTATAAATTGATTATGTCTGTCTACTGTATCTATTTCTTCATTTGTTGACATTTTTTCTGGTAATAATTTTGGCTGTTTTGAAATGAATTTATTTATAACTGGTATTTTTTTCAAAATTTCTAAAATTTTTTCTTTTATATTCAATTTATCGTCTTTTTCATTTTGTTCAATATCTGGTGGTACAAATAATGGTATTTGATGTGTTGTATTATCTTTACTTTTTTCATTAAGTATATTCTCTATTTGTGCAATATTATTTGTCTTTATTTCATAGTCACTTTCAAATATTTCTACTGCTTTGTCTAATAATTCAGTAATTGATATGTTTTTTCCGTTTAATGAATATATCATATATTTTTTATATAATTTGCTAAATTCTTCATTGCATTGTAAATATTCTGATAGTTTTGTTCCTTGCCCATTTAAAAATCCTAATTCCATTTCTAAAATATTGTTAAACGCATTGATATTGGCATTATAACATTGCTGTTCAGTTATATTTTCATTTTTTTCAAAAAAGTCTGTATCTATTATTTTTATATTTTCTTTTTGTTCGTCCCAGATTATACTTCCTTGATTTAAATCTTTAATTAGAATTTTATCTGATGCCATTTTTTTTAAATCGTTTTCTGCCTTTTTTATTGCTAACTGCAATTTTTGTATTTCTATTTGCTTTATAGTGTCAGATAGTTTTGCACCTTTTACATATTCCATTGTATATGCTTGAAATTTTCCATCTATTTTTACTCTGTCTTTTGGAAATACGCAAGTATCATTTTCTATTCCAATTAAATTAGAAAATTCTTCTTCATTGTACATTTCCATGCCTTTTTCATTTAATGCTTTTATTACTAAATCTTCTCTATATTCATATACTATTGAACAAGCTCCTCTGCCGATTTGTGGCATTTTCTTTAGTTTTTCAGAACCTATATCTATATCTCCCATATTTCCTCCTATGTTTGTTAATGCACGATTGTCTTTAAATATACAGTTGCATAAAATTGTTTAGCATTTATTAAATAATTTAAATTCTGAATTATCTAATTTGTTTTGTTTATTAAATAGTAAATTTTCAAAAAATAATATTAAATATTTTTTATCTTCCTCGATTCCTTCTGCAATATTGCTGTAATTTGCTCTAACTAGTGCATTTCTAAAGTATAATGAATTATCTTTGAATAATTCATTATTAACTTCAAAGCCTTTGCTGTTTAAATATTTTTGCATAAATAAGGCCGTAGTTCTTGTATTGCCCTCACCAAAAGGATGTACTTGCCAAATATGTGCAGTAAATGTACAAATTCTTTCTATTTTTTCCTTATCAGTTTTTTCTATATATTTTTGATTTGCTTCCTCTTCAAAATCATATTTTAGAGTTTCTTCTATCATAGAATAATCTGCATATTGGACTGTTTCTCCATTTAATATTGGTTCCTTCTTTGTAATATTATAATCTCTAAATTCCCCAATATATTTTTTATCTATTCCTATGTCAATATTTTCAAATAGCTTTTTGTGATATTGTTTTAATGTTAAATAATTAAATGTAAAAGCCTTGTCATTTAATATTTTTACTATTCTTAATGAT
>CANQOU010000030.1 GCA_947625565.1 uncultured Clostridia bacterium | reverse complement strand
GTTTTCAGAATTTACTTTTCTTAAACGTACGTCTGTTATTTGCATTTTGCGTGCACCGCCTTCCTTAAGTATAAATTGTACACATTTATATATGTACATTTATATTATTCTATACAAATTTCATTTTTCCTTCTTTTTTTTACATTTTTTTCATTTGTTTTTTTAATTATATTTATTACATATCGCAACAGACATTTTTTATAAAAAAGCTTGAATTTTACTATTCAACAGTATATAATTACTTTATTAAAAGGGGTGTTTACATTGCCACAAATCGAAGAATTAAAAAAATATACAAATATACATATGATAGGAATTGGTGGAGTTAGTATGAGTGGAATAGCTGCAATTTTACATAGTTGGGGCTTTCACGTTACTGGCTCTGATTGGTCACAATCTGACACAACCGAAAAATTAAATAAAATGGGAATTCATGTTATAATAGGTCACAATATCGATAATGTCAAAATTGCTGATGTCGTTGTTTATTCTGCAGCTATAAAACAAGATGACCCAGAAATGCAAACTGCAAGGGCTTTTGGTATTCCTACAATTGAAAGAGCTGATTTCTTAGGCATTTTAACTCGTTGTTTTAAAGATACCATTTGTATATCTGGTACTCATGGGAAAACTACTACAACCTCAATGGTTTCCCTTTGTTTCTTAGAAGCTCTTGAAGACCCTAGTATTCAAGTTGGTGCTTTTTTGAATACATTAAACGGTAATTATCGTGTTGGTAGTAGTGAGCATTTTATTATCGAAGCTTGTGAGTATGTTGAGAGTTTTCTAAAGTTTACTCCTAAAGCTGAAATTGTTCTAAATATCGATAATGACCATTTAGATTATTTTAAGACTTTTGAAAATATAAAAAAAGCATTTATAAAATATGTCAAGCTTTTACCTGAAGATGGATTATTGGTACTTAATGGTGATGATACAAATTGTTTAGACATGCTACAATATACTAAAGCAACATGTTTGACATATAGTGTAGAAAATAATGATGCAAATTTTTATGCAGACAATATTGTGTTTGATAATGATGGATTTCCTTGTTTTGATGTTTATAAAGATGGTAAGTTTTATGAAAATATATCATTATCTGTTCCAGGTAAACACAATGTTTTAAATTGTTTAGCTTGTATTACTTTATGTGATTATTATAACATTGATAAATCATATATAAAATCTGCTCTTGCAAAATTTACAGGTGCACATAGACGTTTTGAATTTAAAGGAAAAATGAATGGTGCTAGTATTTATGATGATTATGGTCATCATCCTACTGAAATTGTTGCAACAGCTAATTGTTTAAAAAATAAGAAATATAACGAGTCTTGGGTTGTATTTCAACCTCATACCTATAGTAGAACTAAAAATCATTTAGTTGATTTTGCTAATGCTCTTATGAATTTTGACCATATTATTTTATTAGATATTTATGCAGCAAGAGAAGTTAATACATACAATATAAGTTCAAAAGATTTAGCTGATAAAATTATTTCTCTTGGAAAAAAAGCTATATATTTGCCTAATTTTGATATTTGTGTGTCTTATTTAAAAGAACATGTTAAGGAAAATGATATTGTATTAACTCTAGGTGCTGGAACTGTTACAGAAATTGGTCCTTTGCTAGTACACAAAGAAAAAGCTTCAATCTAATTGAAGTTTTTTCTTGTTTAATTTGCAATTTTATATAATTGTTCTACCATAATATCCCCAAATACTCCATATCCTTCTAAAGGTTCATTTACTAGTACATGTGTTACTGCTCCAATGAACTTTCCATTTTGAATGATTGGTGACCCACTCATTCCTTGTATAATTCCACCTGTTTTTTCTATTAGTCTATTATCTGTTATTTTTATTTTCATACTTTTGTTATCATAATTATTTTCAGGAAAAATTTTTTCTATTTGAATTTCATATTTTTCTGTTTTTCCATTTTCTAAACTACATATAATTTCTGCTTTTCCAAGTGTTATTTCACTGCGTGCTGCTACTTCCATTTCTTGCGATTTATCTAATTGCAAGCTTGACAAATCTTCTACTTTTCCATAAATTCCAAAACCGGTATTTTTCATAATTGTTCCAATATTTTTTTGTTTATCTAATGTTCCTTGAATTTTTCCGGGATTTCCTTTTTCTCCTTTGTCTATACTTAAAATATTTGTTGTTACAAATTCTCCTGAGGAAATTTGAATTAGTTGTTCTGTATCTATGTCTACTAGTCCATGTCCTAATGCTGCAAATTTTCCTGTAGTTGGTTCATAAAATGTTACTGTACCGACTCCTGCTGCACTATCTCTTACCCAAAGTCCTAGTTTGTATTCTGAATTATATGTTTTTACAGGTGTTATGTTACATTCTAATGTTTCTTCTTTATGAACATATTGTAACTTTACTTCTTTTCCTTTTGATTTATTTACTTCTTCTATTAGCTCATCTGTTGTTGCAATTTTAATTTCATTTACTGCTATTATTGTATCACCTTCTGTTATTTGTGTATTTTCATAAGGTTTATACATTTTTTGGTCTTCTCCTTCTATTTCTGACATTCCTACAACTAAAACTCCACTTGTATATAATTTTACTCCTGCTACACTTCCTACTGGTATTACTTTTGTTTTTGGTAATATATCTACATTTACCTCTTTTAATGGAATTGAGTCTAATAAACTTAGTTCAAGTTTTGCTATTCCTGCTTCTGCTGTAATTGAATTTCCTTGTGTTGATACAGTTTCTATTGTTGGTCCATTTTTCTTTTTGCTTATTTGCATACCATATAACATTCTGAAGTTAATATTTTCTCCCTCAAATAATGTTATATGTTCTGGTATTGCATCAATTGTTAGTATATATATAAATAAGATAAGCAAAATAAAAATAGGTATTGCCATTTTTATAAATTTTTTCATACAATCACCTTTATTAGTATTCCTGATTTATAAAAATTCATACCTATTTTATTTTTAAAATGCATTTTCAACACGATATTGTGCGTATCTTTCTCGTGCTAAAGCCGTATAGTAAACTTTAGCTAATGTGCTATTTTCTTCCAATATCTCTTTTTTACTTCTATCGTCAACCATATCTTGTTCTACTAAACAGTGATAACAAGCTAATGCTTTTCTTGGGTAATAATATTTTGTTCTCGTAAATTGTTCACCTGCGTCATTCGTATCCACATATGCCATTGTCTTTACTATATAATTTATATTAAAATGTGCTCCTGTTACTGTCTTGTTTTTTAGTTCTTTGTCTTCTAGTCTATGGTATTCACAATTGTTATTATCTAATGTTTCTACATATATTGAATCCTCTGAAACAAATTCTTCATTTTGGCTATTGTTTATTACTGCATATCCATTATATGTTTTGCTACCAATATGTAATCCTTGTAAAAAGCTAATCATTCCTATATTTCCTGTTAGTCTATCCCATTCTTCGTCTCTTAGTTTTGGCATTTCAAAACTTGTTGATGTATCAGATTTACTATGAAAGTTTGATATTGCAACTGCTAAATTTTTTTCTATACAATATTTTATTACACTTATCCTATGTGCATCAAAGTTTGAGCCTGCATCTTCGATTGATTTCTGACCACCACTTAGTTCTCCAAAAATTCTTGTGTTTGCTTGTTCCTCTGACACTCTATAGTCTTTATATTTTTCAGTGTCTTCACCTTCAACTTTTTTAAAAATATGATTTCCTTCTTCGTCCACTGCATTTCCTATTGTTAAACTGGCTAATTCACTATATGTACTAGTAATTTCATCTTTTAATTTTTGTGCCTGTTTATAATATTCTTGTGCATTTGTGTTATTTCTTATATAATTTTGTCTGTCTTCAAGATTAGGTCCTGCTCCTGGCACACTTCGAGTTGATTCCAATATGCCATTTGATGTTAATCTATATATATTATTATCCTTACCTACATAGTATTTTGTACCATTTATTTTACGATATGGTAATTCTGTTGCATCGCCATCTTTAAATATTACCATTTCTGTTAAATGTTCTTCGTCTATTTTATTTTCTCTGTAATATATTCCATCTGACTTTTCTTCAACATCAGTAAGTAAATATCCACTTAGTTCAATATGTGTATTTCCATACATTCCTGAAATTGTTACATAACTATCTAATGAATATGTAATAACAACATCTATGGTTCCCTTCTTATATCTACAACTATAATATACATAAGGTTTTAAGTCATATATTGTGCCTTTTTCATATGTAATGCCCTCTTCAGCTCCTCCTGCTGGCTCTTTTTCAGCATTTTCAAAAGGTGCATAGATATAATAGCCATCATATAATGTATATACTAATGCTGGTATATGGTCTTGCAAAGCTTCTTTATTATATCCACTCATTGAAAATTTAGATTCGATTGCTGTAAAGAAAGAATTAACAGATGCTTGTATATCTCTTATTTTTGAATCTGCTAAAGTTGAGGTTCCACTATTAACTGTATTTAATTGAAATGCTTGTATTGCCTCATATGTTGCTTCTTTCAATTTCGTATCATATGAAAGTTGTAGTTCTATTGTTTTCATATTAGCAGAAACATATGATGTTAAAACTACCGAAATCGGTAAAATTATTATGATAAAAATAATTGCTAAATTTTGTAATTTCATAACATTATTTCCTTTGTTTATAATTTAATAGCTTGTAATTTATATAATTACAAGCTATTTCTAAGTTAACTATTTTGAAGAATTTGACATTATCATTCCACTAGCTTCTGCAGAAATTGTAGAAACATTCTTTCCTAAAGCTGTATAAACGATACTGCCTATTTGTTCAGCCCAAGAAAGGCTTGTATTTTTAAATCTAAAGATAACTCTATCACCTGGTTTTAATTTTTTTGCGTTTTCCTGCTCTCCATCTGCTCCAAACATATCTTCTTTCCATTGAGAATCATATATAGTATAATACCAATTTTCTCCTACTTTATCTCTTTGCACTTGAACAGTTTTCTTTGATGGATTATCATCTAATACTTGAATTTCTCCTTCTAAATCTCCCAATATTCCTGTTGATGCAATTGTTTCTTCTGCTTCATAATATGCTGTTGGTGTAATTTCGCCTGACATACAAATTTGGTCAACTAGTTTTTCTAATGCCGCTTGAATTGTTTGTTGAGCCATGTCATCTGTTCTGTCTGCTATTGTCATTATTGGGAAAATGAACATAATTCCAACTGCTGTAAAAATTACTATAATTATCATAAAACTATCACCTATGTCTCCCCTCTCAGAAGATATTTGTGATTTTAAGTTTTTGATAAATGTTATCGCTTTATCTTTCATTTTTCCTTTCCTCCTCTAATTTATGTTATCTCATATATTATTACTCTTATTATTTCCTCATTGGCATCAGATTCTTTTTCTATTTTATATTCTCCTGCTTTTTCTGTAATCTCAACTCCAGGTTTTGTTAAACGTTTATATAGAGATTCGTTTGGTAAATCTATAGTATCTTTATAATATGTGTTAAAGTCGTCACCATCTTTAGCCCCATAAATTATTCCATCCAAAAATGCATTTTTTCCCCTTGTTGAAGCATCTAAAAATTTGTTATCTTTTATTCTAAAAACTTTTTCATCATCGTTTTCGTCAATACTTGATGTTGCTTTTATCGTATATATTGGTTTATTATCAACGCTAGGAAATCTAAACTCAACTTCATATCCTTCGTTAAATACTCTTTTCAATGTAGGAATTACTGTTTCAATTCCTACTTTTCGTGTTGCCCCAGACGTTTCATAATACATATTGCCATCTATGTAGGTCGTTTCTCTATCCATGTTAGCCATAACTATGTCTGCAGTTTCTCTGGCCTTTCCAAATGAAACGATACTAACAGAAAGTGCAATCATGAACATTAGTACCATTCCAGCCATTTTTAAGGCTTCTGCCGCATTTTCCATTAGTAATCACCTCCGTTGGTTTATAGCATAACCAAATATTTTTATTTATTTTATGACTTAAACTCTCCAGTTATCGTAATTTTATCAACACGGTTTCCTGGTCCTCCATAACTAAGTGAAACTGTATATGTACGATTATTATAAATCGTATTAGTACTTGGGTTTGTAACTCCCTCTCCAGAACCTAATACAACCTTTACTGACACTCCATCATTTTCTGTTGACTCTGCATTTGTTGCTAATACTTCTTGTATTAGAGATTTTACCATAGTTCCTTTTTTGTCGCCTTCATATTTTACAAATTTATCATTGAATGCTGAAACTTGTGCCTCTGTCATTCCACTTCCTGTTACAACATCTTGTGCCTGTGTAAATATCATTATTCCTAATGAAATCAATAGAATTGATAATAAAATTGCTCCTGCAATTATCAACGCTTTTGATGCATTCTCCATTTTTTTTCCTCCTTATTTTTTCTATATTTTTAGCTATTTTTCCAGTCTATGTTGTTACTTTTAGCTTGTCACTCTCATATGAACCATTAGCTTTATAAATCTTTATATTTTTAACTCTACCCTTGCTTGTATTATCTTCATTTTCAGCACCTTCCGCACCAGTTGCATAATCCATCTCAATTTCATATGAATTATTATTTTTAACATTTTCTGTTGTTGTTGGCTCTGCTCCATTTATAAGTACTTTTATTCCATCATTTTCTGTTGAGTTAGCATTTGTTGCCATTACATCTTGAATTAAAGATTTTACCATTGTTCCTTTTTTAGTTCCTTCATATTTTAAAAACTTTTGATTAAATGAAGAAATTTGTGCTTCTGTCATTCCACTTCCTGATACAACATCTTGTGCCTGTGTGAATATCATTATTCCTAATGAAATCAATAGAATTGATAATAAAATTGCTCCTGCGATTATCGACGCTTTTGATGCATTCTCCATTTTCTTTTCCTCCTTTGTTTTATATTTATTTATATTTAAAATTGATAACTAAGAAATTGTGACTTGCTCAAATAGTAAACTTTTAACTAATTTTGTATTTTCATGATATTTAATATCAACACATTTAAACTGTATATTATTGTAATATTCTAGGAAATTTTGTATTCCATTATTTGCAAACATTTCCATTGGATATATTGTGTCATTATCTATCATTTTTATATTTATTTTTATCGAGTTAGTTGAATTTTCTATATATAAATTATTGTTATCTTTTTCTACATTATTTTTGTAATTGTTATCTATTGCTTTATTTATAACTGTTGCTATTTCTGCCCCATATACTTGTCTTTGATAATAACTTTCAAATAGCTGATTTTGTTGCATGGTTATACGTTCATTTGATTTGTTAAGTATATATATGTAACTAATCATGCAAACTATTATTATAACAACTGAAAAAAATATAATAAGTTTTTTCATCTTACTCCTTTTAATTATAACACTTAGAACTTTTTTTTTCAAGTATTTATTCTGATTTTTGACTTTTTTAGCTATCTTTTTTTAGTAATTAATTATTCTTTCTAGTAAATTTTATATTATTTACTCTACCTGTAGAATTTGTTCCTATTTTGCATGTATATGTAGGAAGTCCCTTAAATTCTTCTCCATCCATTCGAATACTTTCTCTATCTGTAACAATAAGATTTTCGATTAATGTTTTTTTGGTATCTTCTTCACAGTTAGTTATACTACTTGGATTTGGAACACGGGTATCAATATTAACAATAATTTTATTTTCACTTTCACTATTTTTTGCGTTATTATCTTTTGCAAGATTTATAACTGTTAAAATATCATATATAGTTATATCTTCACGGCCTTCATAGACTGTAAATTGCGTATTAAATTGTGTTAATTTCTGCTCTTCATTTTGCTTTTGAATATCTCTTGCTTGTCCGTGAAAATGATGCAAACAAGTAAACTGCCAAGCTAAGAATCATCATGCCTATTAGGACTTCTGCAGCTATTAGTAATGCTTTTGATGCATTTTCCATAGTTTAAGTTCACCTCTATTAACTTATAAATTTAAATGTAAGCATTTTGACTTGTCCTTTTCCTCTACCTTCTTCAGTCCAATATTCCTCTCCTGTGCATTCAAATTTTGAAGTTTTAAAGTTTGCAAATTCTGATTGTGTATCAATTATCTCAAATCCATTGCCATCTTTTAAACTATTTTCCAAATTTTTTAATACTCCTGTAATTTTTTTACCTAATATTTTCTCCATAGATTTTCCGCTTTGTTTAATTATTTCTTTATCACTATTTGTAGGAGTTATATATTTTTCTGGAGTATAATATTTTTTTAAGCTTTCTTCATTTGAAGCTAATATACTTAACTCTTTTCGTCCATAATCGTTTTCCGTTTTTCTTTGGTCATTTATAATTTTCATTAAACCAGTAGTTGCATTACTTTCTTTTACTTCGTAATCTGAATTTTTAAATAAGTGGCTTGCTGCATGTTTTTCATTAAAAGCTGTCATATTCTGTACCCTAACTGTAATTTTCTTAGTATAATCTAATTCACCTATTGTTTTATCTATTCCTTTTACATTGTAATCAACTACCTTATTTAGTAAACTAATAAGTTCAACACCTTTGACATCATCTCTAACATATTGTGTAAATTGCTCATTAAACTCTGCTTTTTCATTTGCATTTGCTAGTTCTGTTGAAGATGCTTGGTAGTCTGAAACTTTATTTAGTGTAAGTATCAATAATGATACTATCATAATGCCCAAAAGTATAGCCCCTGCAAACAATAAAGCTTTTGATGCATTTTCCATATAAGTTCTCCTTTCCTAGAAATTAGAAGATGACATTGAAGAGAATGATGTTGACATACTTGTTAATCCTATAAATACTAGAGGAACAATCAAGTAACCAACAAACATACAAATCATAGGTGCAAAACCAATTCCTTTTCCAATCATACCTTTACGTTTTATTAGTCTTTCATTTGACTCTTTTCTCTTTTCTCTGTAATAATCTCTTTCTGAATCTAATTCGTCAAATGCATCACGAATTGGTATTTTTTCTACTGCTGCTTGTAAGCTTTCTACAATTCTAATCATTGGTTGATATGTCATATCATTTTTTAAATCCTCTAATGCTTCCCAAGGTCCTGATTCATAGTTATTTACACATCTGGTTATTGGTTCATAGAAAATGTTAGAATATCTTTCTAGCCATTCTAGTATAATTTCTACATTTACCCTCTCAATACGCATTAGCATTAGGATAATTGTTTGGAATTGCATTACTTCATCTTCCATTTCAAGTTCACGCATTTTTTGTTGGAAATATAATAACCATATAGGACCCATATAACCAACAATTGCAAATACAAATGCTAGTAAAAATTCAAACCATTGCATATATTCACTGTTGACTGTTTTTAATTTCTCATGAATTCTTTCTGCTGCAACATCTATTTCGTCTGGTGTTGCATCTTCGTAGTATTTTGATTTTTCTACTGCTTTCTTAACTTCTTCTACAGTTACATCTATATCTCCTTTAAATTTATCTAAAAATGTATTATCTTCTTTTGTTATTTCCATTGCTTGTTTCTTTTGTCTATCTGAAAGTCCACCAATTAAATCATAGTCGGTAGTCGGCTCTGTATACACAAATTGTACTGCAACATGGTGTAATTGTATAAATATTATTAGTGAACATAGAAATACTACTATCATTGCTGCTATTCTATTTATATACAGCCATTCAATTTTTGAGCGTGAAGCCGCATCTTTTAATAGTTTTTGAATTTTTCTATATTCTTTTGAGCCTTCTTTTGGTATAAATAAATTTACAATTTTTTTAATGATTGGTTTTTTATATAATTTTGCTTGCCATGGGTTTTCTGTTGTGTGTGAGTTTCCATTTATTGAGCCATTGTCTTTTAATCTTCTAACAAGTATATATGATATAAATGTAATCAATAATATTGCTATCTGTACTATTGTACCAGGTTTTCCAACATACCAGCTTTCTACAAATGAGAAGTTGGAAATTGCCCAATTTTTTAGTGGTTCTAATAATACTATTGGTGCAATTGAGATAAATGATAAACTTTGGAATACATAGTTTAGTTTATCTCTCTTTAAGATTTCTAGTTGCATTTCTTGTGTAATGTTATCAACATTTTTTAAGTATAAAGATGCACCATCTACTTTTCTATCACCAAATTCCTTAGTTAAATATGATACTCCTGCAAATTCCTTCAAATAGCTATTTGGTGCAACATCATAATATTTTTCTAGTTCTGTCTCTGGGTCATCAGAAATCAAAATTTCATAAATCTTTTCGCCTTGTCTTGATATATCTTTTTCGTCATCTTGTGAAACTTGATAAATTGCTTCTTCTACCATATTAAATTCATGGTAAGCATGACGAATTTCAGAGAAGAAGTCCACTTGTTCTTTCAATAATTTATCGTCTATTTTATCTACATATCCATCAATTAAGGAATCTGTCATAAATAGTTCAAATATTAAAACAATTGACATTATTAAGTAATTCGTGTGTGTTAAGATTATTGTTATTGTTATAATTGGTATTAGGACAACAAGTGCCTTTGTCATTACTTTTGATGCATCACGTCTTGTTATATATTCATCATCAATGTTAATAATTTCTAGTCTTCTTCTTAACTTTAATATATATCTTTTTATAAATGGTATCTTGTTATATGTAACATATAATTTCTGATATAATATTTCTGATGAAAAATTACTTGCTCTCGTTCCTTGTTGCAATTTCTGTATTTTCTTGTAGTCTGACTTGTTCATTTTCTTAGAGATAATATAATATGCTAATATTATCAAGAGGAATAATCCTCCTGTAACTCCCATTATGATAAAAATTATGTCACTTGACACTTGTTTTTCACCTCCAAGTTATACTGTTGTTTTTTTTACTTTTTTAGTACTTTTCCAATGTCTTTCTATAAATTTGTCAAAGTCTTCTCTGTCTGTGTCATCCATATTATTGCGCATTTCAGTAATATTTGTATCTGTAATAGGATTTGTGATGATGTATTCACCATCTACATATTCTAGTACATTACGATATATATATAATTGTTTATCTGTTGTTTTTGTAAAATAATGTGTTGCATTGTCGAAAAATTTATCAAATTTTCCTTCTAATGTTTTTTCTTTTCTATGGTCAAAAGTATATTCATTTTTATCTTCTACTGGAATACATTCTGTAATTCTTTCTACATAACGTTTTCCTCTAAAGTCTTTTTGTAAGTGAATATCAAAATTTAATACTTGTACAACTTGTTCTTCTGCTGTTTTTTCTGATTTAAATACACCTGTTCTTAACATTGAGTTTCTTAATGCAGTTACTAAGTTTGGAAATGTTTTTGCGTGGTGTGTAAACAATGTGAACTTTGAAGCAACTTGGGCTGCTTGTATCATCCAAGATGCTACGGGGTCTGTTGCAACCTCTCCGGATTATATTTACAG
>CANQOU010000029.1 GCA_947625565.1 uncultured Clostridia bacterium | reverse complement strand
CATGCAAATTTTTATCTAACAAATTATTAAAATTTTTTTTTAGAAAAACTATTGACAATTAATAGTTAGTCTTCCTATGAAATAAACTTTTATCTTTGAATGCCTCCATGCATATATTCTTCGTTTATTTCTTCCTCTATTTCGTCTGCTATTTCTTCATTTGTTTTTTCTAATCCATATTCTTTATTTTTTTCTTGAAATTTATTATATACTTCTTCTACTGAAATATTACATCTTTCTGCTAATTCACTCCAAGTAATATCTGTTTCAGGTATTTTTTGCTCTGGGTCAAATGTATTTATATCATGTGTATGTGTGTCATTATTTTTATTATTATCTATGTCTTGAACTTCTTCTTTTTCACAATTTTTATGCTGTTCGTCTCTATCTAATGCATTATCTGCTGTTCTTGTTCCTTCTCCTCTTTCAAGCATATATTGCCTAATATCTTCGTCTTGTCTCCAAGTTTGTTTTGTTTCTAGTTCTACACTTACATAATCTTTTTCCTTTACAGATGCCATCATATATTTAATTTCTCTATGTGAACCATATGATTCATCATATCCTACACTTAAATAGTCTCTTCCACTTCCATTTACAATACGCCAGCTTGAAGTAATTGCCTCATTTTCTACATTTCCTTGTTCTACATTTGCTGTTGCAATTTGCTTAGTTGGGTTTGTTCCTAAACGGCTATCTGGCTCTAATATATCTTCTCCTAAAGCTACTGCTGTTCCATCTTTTCGAATTACAACAAAACAGTCAATCTGGCTTGTAGGTTTATCTAAGTATTTGTTTAGACTAGAACTTGATACTCTTGCTAATGTTACACCATCTTCGATTCCGTGATTTCTTAATCCTAATTTTTTCTCTAAACTCTCTCCTTTTATATATTGGCTTAATTTGGTTTCTTCTTTAATATCTATTCCTTTTAAGTCATTTTTACTTACTTGTTTTTCTTGAATTTCTTGCTTTAAATCAATTTCATCTATTTGCTTTATTTCTTCCTCTTCTATTCCAACTGCTTTTGCAATTGTTTTTAATCTTCTTCGTTCCATTTGGCCTAAATCTAAAAGTCCTTCTTCACTTAAAGCTTGCAATTGTTCTTCAACATTTTCTTTTTCAACCGTAAATTTTCCTACTACCATTGGATATTGATAGCTATCACTATGATTATTTCCTGCAATTTTTTCTAGTTGTTCTGTTATATATGTATCTACTTCAGTTTGATACATTTCTCCATTGATTTTTCTTTCTACTAATTCACGAACTAAATATATATCTTTCTTTTTCCCTTCTAGTTCAATTTCTCCAAGATATTTTATAGCTTCTATTTTTTTATCTTGGTTTGTCATAGTTTCATTTATTTTTCTCATTATATTAAATATTTCTTCTGAGCTTTTTTGCATATTTTAGCCTCCTTTATTTTTCTAAAGTTGCTATCATGTCATAATCATTTACTTCCACAATTTTAGCCTTTACATATGTATGTAATAGATTTTTTTGAGTTTTATTTTCTATATATACTAATCCATCTATTTCAGGTACATCTTGCATAGTTCTTCCAACATAATATTTTCCATCAAAAGATATATCTTCTACTAATACTTCATAATTTTTTCCAATACGTTTTTCTAGGTTTTGTTTTGAAATATTTTGTTGTAATTTCATTATTTGATTATATCTTGATTTCTTAGTATTTCCATGAATTTGTTCTGGTAATCTAGCTGCTGGTGTGCCTTCTTCTTTTGAATACATAAATGTACCTAATTTGTCAAATTGTGCATCTTGTATAAATTGTTTTAATTCTTCAAATTGTTCCTTTGTTTCTCCTGGGAATCCAACTATTAAACTTGTTCTTAATACAACACTTTGTATTTGTTTTCGAATATTTTTTAATAATTCCTGAATTTCTTCTTTAGTTGTTTTTCTATTCATTCTTTTTAGTATTCTATTTGATATATGTTGTATTGGAATGTCAAAATATTTTGCAATTTTATCATTATTTGCTACTAATTTAATTAGTTCCTCTGTAATTCCTTCTGGATAAGAATATAGGAATCTTACCCATTTTATTCCTTCTATATTGCTTAAGTCTTCTAGCAATTCTACCAGTTTAGGTTCTCCATAAATGTCTATTCCATATTTGGTTGTATCTTGTGCAATAACAATAATTTCTGTAATTCCTTGCTTTACAAGCATATTTGCTTCCTCTAAAATTTCTTCTTTTTTTCGACTTACAAATGGTCCTCTAATGCTTGGAATTGCACAATATGTACATCTATTGCTACATCCTTCACCTATTTTTAAGTATGCATAATCTTTCCCTGTTGTAATAACTCTGTTTAAGAAATCTTTATGTTCTGGAATTGGTTTTATTTCATTTTTCTTAAGTTTTGGCTTTACAACAATTCCTCTTTTAATTAAATCTTCTATCTTTTCCCATAGTTTATCATATTCTTCTAGTTTTATGAATAAATCAACTTCTGGTAAAGCCTTAACCAATTCTGTATAATATCTCTCTACTAGACAGCCCATAACAATTAAATACTTACATTTTCTTTTTTTGTATTCTGCCATTTCTAGTATTGTATTTATTGCTTCTTCTTTTGCAGAATCAATAAATCCACAAGTATTTATTACAATTATATCTGCTTCTTCTGGCTTATTTTCAATTATGTATTTATGTTTTTTGAACATACCTATTGCTATTTCTGTATCTATTAAATTTTTACTACAACCTAATGATACAAATCCTACTTTCATTTTTATCCCTCTTTTATTCTTTATGGCTACATATATGCTTTCTTGTCATTTCCATTAAATCTAGTTTAGTAAATCCCTCTACCTGTGTTTTACTTCTATCTGATTTCAATTTTTCTTCTAATACCTTTTGTATTTTATCTTTGCTCTCTTGTTTTTTCATGTCGATATAGTCTATAATAATGATTCCACCTATATCACGCAACCTTATTTGTTTTGCGATTTCAATTGTTGCTTCTTCATTTACTCTATACAAAGTTTGTTCTAAGTTTTTATCACCAGTATATTTTCCTGTATTTACATCAATAGCTGTTAAAGCTTCTGTTCTGTCAATTGTAATAAAACCTCCACATTTTAACCAAATTTTTCTATTTTGTATTTTTTCTGCTTGTTTTTCTATTTCATATTTTTCAAATATATTACAATTTTCCAAAACTGTTTTTGTATTTTTTAGTTCCGGCGTTTCTTCTTTGATTTTTAGAATCCTATCATATTCTGATTTACAATCTGTAACAATTGTTTCTATTTTTTGATTAGCTAAATCTAATATCATTTTTTCAACAATTGTTTCTGCTTCATAAATTAAGTCAGTATCTTTCTTGCTTTCATTATATTTTTTTTGAATCTCTTGCCATTTTTTCTCTAACTTTTTAATTTCTTTTATAATTTCTTCTTCTTTTTTTACACTAGAAGTACGAATTATAGCACCATTTCCCTTTGAGATATTGTTTTTTACCAGTTCAATGAGTCTTTCTTGTTCTTTCTTATCTTCTATTTTTTGTGAAACTGTGATAATATCTGTATTTGGCATCAATACAATATATCTTCCTGGTAAATTTATATGAGTAGATACTCTTGCTCCTTTTTTATCATTGCTGTCTTTTTTTACTTGTACTAATAATTTTTGATTTAATTTTATAGCATCTTTAATTTGAATATTTGTATCTAGTTCTTCTTTTTTTTCGTCTACCTTTTGTAAAATGTCTTTTAAATGAATAAAACTATTCTTTTCTGTTCCTATATCTACAAAAGCTGATTGCATACCTTGAATAATATCTCTTACTCTTCCAATATATATATTTCCTTCTCTACGATTTGTATTTTCGTCTTCTTCATAATATTCTACTAAATTTCCATTTTCTACAAGTGCTATTTTTTCTTGGTCTTCTTTTTTGCTAATAAAAACTTCTACCATTTCTACCTCCTGCATTTATGCTCTAATTATATTTATTCATTGCACTATCTACACCATTTTTTATGATTTCTTGTACAGCTTCAGCAGCTATTCCGTGTAGCTTTTTCTAATATCTCTTGGTCTTTTTTTGGTATTTTACCTATTACATAATTTATTGCATCATTTTGATGTTCTGGCTTGCCAATACCAATTCTAATTCTATTGAATTCTTCTGTTTGTAAATTTTCTATAACTGATTTCATTCCATTATGAGAACCTGCTCCACCTTTTTTTCTAATTTTTATTGTTCCTTTATCAATATCCATATCATCATAAATTATGATTAAATCTTTAATTTCTAAATCATAGTAGTCCATTACTTCAATAATACTATCACCACTTAGGTTCATATATGTTTGTGGCTTTAATAATATAACTTTATTATCTTCTATTATTCCTGTTCCATACAAGCCTTTAAATTTCTTTTTATTAACTTCTATCCCATATTTCTCAGCTATTTTATTTATTGTGTCAAATCCCATATTGTGTCTTGTTTGGCTATATTCTTCTTCTGGATTTCCTAATCCTATAATTAAATACATATTTTTCACCTATCTTTACTCGTCTATTTTACACTGTTTTTGCTTTTTTTTCAAGTATATTGAGCAAATTTGTTTTTTGCCTTTTACAGCAAATTGTGATATAATTAAAGTATAAACCTAGAAAGGAGAACATTATGTTAGAACTTGGAAAAAATGTTTATGCAAATTACAAAGTGGTGTCTCTTCCTTATGACAATAAAAGTCAGGCTTATGCTGATATTGCCATATATTGGCGGGGAGAGGATTGTACAACCTATTTTGACAAGGAAAATGGTCAGTGGTATATTATATTAGCCACTTGATTCTAACAAGAATAAAGGGAATGTTTCGGCATTTCCCTTATTCTTTTTATATAAAAATCCAGGAGCCAATTTTTGACTTCCCGGATTTAGTTTATTACCATTTTACTCCTGTCTGAATAAATTTTACACAGGCTGTAATAAACTCTGGATTGGAGGGAGCTTTATTCCATTTGCATGTTCCAAAAATCTTTGTCATTACATCAATATCCATTCTCAGCCATGCTGTTTCAATAGAATGAGTAATGCACATATTAACATTTTTTGCAGATTCTTTTAAAGCTCTTGCCACTACATAAATTACAGAATTTCCATCATAGTATTTTGCTTCTTCATTAAGTATTTTTATAGCCATACTTATATAGGCCGTTCCTTCATTCAGTGGTAAGTTCAAACGATAAAAAAGTCCTGTGATTTTTTCATCAAAATCCGTATCACCGATTTTGATTGCCATTGCACGAATCTTCTTATCTTCCAACCGTTCTACTAGTTTTGCATAAAACATATTCATTCATATTTTTGGAAGCTTTCCTTCCTCTCCTTTCCTAGCATATTACTTGTAGTTACAACAGCATTATATAAGTTTTCCTGCATATTGTCAATTTATTCAATTTGTTTTAATATTACTCTTTTTTCTCCTATTATTTTTTTAAATATTTCTATAATGTCTTCACTTACATACATAGCCCCACAAGATTTTTGTTCTTCATTTATTTGAACAAATACATGTATATTATTTCTGTCTCCTGTAAAATATTTAATTCCTCCTCTAAGTTTTGCTTTTTTTTCTTCTTCTAAGTCTGTGATATCAAAAATTAAAATATTTTGTTTTTGTTCACTAAAGTTTTGAACTGTATTTGCTATAATTGTTACATCATCTTCTCTTATGCTTAATCTTCCTTCTACCATTACTATATTTTCTTCTACCAATGCATCTTTTGCATTTAGATAAGCACTTTCAAATACCAAAATTTCTGCTGAGCCATATAAATCTTCTATTGTGACAAATGCCATAATTTTATTGTTTTTTGTGTATTTCTTTTTTATAGATGTAATTATTCCTGCATATTTAACTTTTTGCCCATCTATGAATTTTGGAGATTCTACTATATCTTTTTCAAGTTGAGAGTTTGCTTCATTTATTTCTCTTAAATCTAATGTACTTATATTTGTTTGTGCTTGTATTTTTTCTCTATATTTTTCTAAAGGATGTCCTGATATGTATATTCCTAGCATTTCTTTTTCCATAGATAAAAGTTCTTTATTAGAAACCTCGTCATGTATTTCAAAACTATATTTTTGATTTTGCATTTGTTCTTTTTCTTCTGTTGTTGCTATATCAAACATAGATACTTGTCCTGATAGCCCCTTCTTTTTGCTGCTTTGAATGTTTTCTGTTATTTGCTCAAAAGACGCTAATAGAGTGCTTCTGGTTTGTTCAAATTCTTCAAAAACTCCAGCCTTAATTAAACTTTCTATGCATTTTTTATTTACACCTTTTTCAATAGTTCTTTCGCAAAAGTCAATAAATCCTTTGAAATTTCCATTTGTATTTCTTTCTTCTACTATTGCTTCAACTGCTGCAATTCCTACATTTTTTATGCTTCCTAATCCAAAACGTATTTTGTTATCTTCTACTGTAAATTTAGTATTGCTTTTGTTTATTTCTGGTTTTAAAATTTCTATTCCTAGTCTCTTACATTCGTCAATATATTCAGGAATTTTATCTAAGTTTCCTAAAAAGCTATT
Organism: uncultured Clostridia bacterium; assembly: GCA_947625565.1. Lineage (GTDB taxonomy): Bacteria > Bacillota > Clostridia > TANB77 > CAG-508 > CAG-269. The sequence goes on along the minus strand of CANQOU010000029.1, from coordinate 5,082 downwards.
TAATGTTGCTGCCATAAATTCAGCTGGATAATATGCTTTTAAATATGCTGTCCTGTATGCTACTACTGCATAGCAAGCTGCATGTGATTTATTAAAAGCATATTTTGCAAATTCAGCCATTTCATCAAATATTTTATTTGCAGATGCTTCATCTATACCATTTCTAACACAGCCTGGAACTATTATTTTTCCATCTTCATCTACTTGTCCATGTATAAAAATTTCTCTTTCTTTTGCCATAACATCTAATTTCTTTTTTCCCATTGCACGTCTAACTAAGTCTGCTCTTCCTAGAGAATATCCTGCTAATTCTCTAACTATCTGCATAACTTGTTCTTGATATACCATACAACCATATGTAACATTTAAGATTGGCTCTAAACTTGGATGTGTATATTCATTATGTCCCGGATTTTGTTTTCCTTTTACATATCTTGGTATTTGATCCATTGGTCCTGGTCTGTATAAAGACACTCCTGCAATTAAATCCTCCAAACAGTCTGGTTTTAATTCTTTCATAAAGTTCGTCATTCCTTGGCTTTCAAATTGGAAAATACCTGAAGAATTTCCTTCTTGCCATAATTTATATACTTTTTGATCTGCCATTTCTTTATCAAATTCTACATCTATTCCTTTTGTTTGTTTTACTAAATTTATTGTATCTTGTATAACAGTTAATGTTCTAAGCCCTAAAAAGTCCATTTTTAATAGTCCTAGTTCTTCCAATGTTGTCATTATATATTGTGTTGATATTTGATTATCTCTTACATATAGAGGGACATAGGTATCTACTGGTTCTTTTGTAATAACTATTCCACAAGCATGTGTAGATGCTTGTCTTGGCATTCCTTCTAAGCCCATAGCAATGTTTAATAGATTTTTAATATCTGCTTCATTTTCATATTTTTCTTTTAACTCTCGATTTTGTTCCAAAGCTTTTTTAATGGTAATATGTAACTCATTTGGTATCATTTTTGCTAAGCTATCTGCTTCTGCATATGGTACATCTAATACTCTTGCTACATCTCTAATTACCATTCTTGCTGACATAGTTCCAAATGTTATAATCTGTGAAACATGGTCATGTCCATATTTTCTTGAAACATAATCTATAACTTCTTGCCTTCTTTCATAGCAAAAGTCTACATCAAAATCTGGCATGCTAATTCTTTCTGGATTTAAAAATCTTTCAAATATTAGCCCATATTTTATTGGGTCTATATCTGTAATACCTATACTATATGCTAATATAGAACCTGCTCCTGACCCACGTCCTGGTCCTACTGGTATTCCTTGTGATTTTGCATAATGAATAAAGTCCCATACTATAAGGTAATAGTCTACATATCCCATTTTCTTTATTACTGATAATTCGTAATCTGCTCTTTCTTGAATTTCTTTTGTAATTTCGATATATCTTTCTTTTAGTCCATCATCACATAATTTTTTCAGATAATCATAATGTGTTTCAAATTCTGGTGGTACATCATAATTAGGTAATATTGTATGTCCAAATTCAAATTCCACATTGCATTTTTCGGCAATCTTAACTGTATTTTCTATTGCATCAGGAAAACTTGAAAAATATTCTGTCATTTCTTCAGGAGATTTTACATATAGCTCGTCTGTATCAAATCTCATTCTATCAGAGTCACTCATTCTTTTTCCTGTTTGAATACACAATAATACTTCGTGGTTATATGCATCTTCTTTTTTCAAATAATGTGCATCGTTTGTTGCAACAAGTGGAATATCTAATTTGCGTGCAAGTTTTATCAGTTTTTGGTTAGCTAGCACTTGCTCTTGAATTCCATTATTTTGTATTTCTATATAGTAATCTTCTTTAAAAAGATTTTTATGCCATAAAGCCGCTTCTTCAGCTTCTTTTTCCTTTCCATTTAAAAGCTTTTGATTTATCTCTCCTGCTAAACAAGCACTTAGACAAATTAGCCCTTCATGATATTTTTCTAAAATTTCTTTATCTATTCTTGGTTTATAATAATATCCATCTAAAAATCCAAGTGATACTAATTTACTAAGATTTTTATATCCTTCATTATTTTTTGCAAGTAATATTAAGTGATAGTATTTATTATCTATATTAGGCTCTTTGTCAAATCTTGAACGCATTGCTACATATACTTCACATCCTATTATTGGTTTTATTCCTTCTTTTTTGCAAGCTTTATAAAAGTCAATTGCACCATACATAACTCCATGGTCTGTTAGGGCAATTGCATCCATTCCTAATTCTTTTGCTCTTACTGGTAAATCCTTTATTCTATTTGCTCCATCTAATAGGCTATATTCGCTGTGTATATGTAAATGAACAAAGTTTGACATAGTCTACCTCCTTTTTATCTTTAGGCTCATTATATCAAACTTTGTTTTTAATTTCAATTACTTATTTACAAAATCTATGCTTACCTATTGTTACAGTCATTGGTCTTGACCATATCCATTTGTTTGTAGCTGTTGCAGGATTAAAATAATAAATTGCACCATAACTTGGGTCCCAACCATTTATAGCATCTTGTGCTGCTTTTTTGGCTGTATCATTTGGGCTTAAATTTATTTGTCCATCTGATACTGCATCAAATGCTCCTGATTGATATATAACTCCAGATATTGTATTTGGAAATGAATTACTTTTTACTCTATTTAATACTACTGATGCTACTGCTACTTGTCCAGTATATGGTTCTCCCCTTGATTCTGCATATACAAGTCTTGATAATAAATTAACATTACTTGAATTGCTAGAGGTACTTCCACCTGATGAGTTTCCACTTGATGACATAATTCCCATTGCTTTTAAAGTTGCTGGTCCTGCAATTCCATCTGCTGTTAATCCATTTTTTCTTTGAAAATATTTTACTGCTGCTTGTGTTTGACTACCATAAATTCCATCTACACTTCCATTATAGTATCCCCATCTCTTTAGTTTACTTTGAATTTGTGTTACCTCATTTCCTCTTGAACCATATTTAGATAATGCTTGAACTGAATATATACTTAACATTGAGAATATGCTAATTGCAAAAATTATTATTATTACTTTGATATTTCTATTTTTGAACATAAAAAAACCTCCTACTGATATTGTTATTTTTATCAATATTTGGTTTATTTATACATATTTATTATCCACAATATTTACACAGTATTGTTTCTAATCCAATTTGTAAATCAATCAATCCATTTTTTGATTTATAATCTAAATCACATAAGTCCTGCATAATGTGTCTTAATTCTTTACCTTTGAAATATCCAACTTGTGTTTTATATTTATTTACTAAAAATGTTTGATTTGACTTTAAATTTAAACTTTCTGCTATATCTTTATTTAATATAATTGCAATTGTTGTTAAATATAGTTTTTTGAAATGATTATATAATGTTATTAAAATTTTTTGAATTGGCTCTTTTTCATATATTAAATTTTTTAAAACTTCTAATGCTTTTGAAATATTTTTTCTCCCTAAATTATCTGTTAAATCAAAAATTACACTTTCTAATTTTTTAATACACAATATATCAACATCTTCTTTTTTTATTGTTCCCCCTTCACCTGCATATTCAATGAGTTTGCGAATTTCATTTATTAGTTCCTGCATATTTGTACCACAAGCTTCTATAAAATATTGTAATACATAATTTTCTACTTTTACATTGTATTGATTGCAAATTGTTTTTAGTCTTGCAATTAACTGCATTGGTTTCTGATAGTCAAATTCGCAAGTAATTCCTAATTTATCTATTGTTTTATATAGTTCTGATTTTTCAATTTCTTTTTCTACAAATATCAATACAACACTTTGATTAATAATATCTATATTTTCTTTTATATAATTGTTTAATTTGTTCTTTAATTTTACAAGTTCTTCTGATTTTTTACGTCCTTCTTTTGCAAATAGTCCTGTATTTTTTGCAATGATTAATTTTTTTTCATATCCAAAACTTGGTGTTTCAATGTCAGATATAATTTCTGATGCAGTATTTTCATCTATTTGAATGTAATTTATTCCTTTTATACATTCTCCAAATATTCCTCGTATTTTTTTTATACATTGTTCTAATAAGTATTGTTCTTCCCCATATAAAAGATATATACTTCCAATTTTTTTATTTTGTAATTGTTTTTCCAATTCTTCTATCTTTATCATATTCGCACCTACTTATCAATTATTTTGTCTTTCTATTTTTTCTAAGATTTTTCTTATGATATACAGTTATATCTTAGAAGCAAATTTAGCTGAGTGTGCATGGCATATTCCTATTGCCATACTGTCTGTTATATCGTCTAACTTTGGTAACTTTTCTTCATTTAATATCATTTTTACCATTCTTTGTACTTGAATTTTATCTGCTCTACCATAGCCTGTTACTGCTTGCTTTACTTGTAGAGGTGTATATTCAAATACATCTAGTTTCTGAATCCTGGCTGTCATTAAAATAACTCCTCTGGCTTGCGCTACATTTATTGCTGTTTTTGCATTGTTATTGAAAAATAGTTCTTCTATAGACATTGCATCTGGCTTGTAGCTTTGTATAATTTCTGTCAAATCAGTATATATTTTCTCTAATCTTAATGGAAATGATGTTTTTGCTTCTGTTAATATTGCTCCTGATTTAATTAGTTGGAATCTATTGCCTATATAATCTATTACACTATATCCTGTTATAGCAAATCCTGGATCTATTCCTAATATACGCATATTTTTTTTGCTCCTTTGCTTTTGGTTTATTTTTCAAGTATGTTTTCTAAAATTTTTATTGTTTACAGTATAACATATTTTTTTACATTTTCAAATAATTAAATATTTATTTTTTACTCATAAATTTAGTTTTTTACTTTATGTTAACTCGTTTTTGTGTTTTCTTCCATAAAATTATGAAATTTCTTTCTTCATTTTTTTGAAAATTTTTTATCTGTTTTTTATAAAATCCATCCTTTTTCTATTATTCCATATATTATAACTTGGTGGGTACAACCGTATACGCACGCCAATATGACTCAAGTCGGCCAGGGACAAGAAGAATCAAGATTAGCTACTATAACGATTGAAAACATCGATAAAA
>CANQOU010000028.1 GCA_947625565.1 uncultured Clostridia bacterium | reverse complement strand
TTCGGTACTTTTTTCATTTCTGAAATGCACCGCTTAGGTTTATTCTCTAAAGGATTTTATTGTTTATTTTTCAATGTTCTTTGTGTTCACTTTTACGCGTGAACAATTTATATTATACTTCGTTTTTTTACCTTTGTCAATACTTTTTTTGAAAAATTTTTTTAATTTTTTTTGCTAATAAAATTCACATATAACAATCAATTTCAAATTGCTAATTTACTATAGAAAATCCTCATAAAAAAAGCTGAAATATCTTTATATTTTAAGATATTCAGCTTTATATTTTTTATTGATTCGTAATAAATTCATTTGAAATAATTGTGATTTGATTTATCAATCTTGTTGTTTCATTAAATGACATTGCTACTGTATATGTTTTATTTCCTTCTTGTAATAATGCTGTTGCAATTTCTCCGAGTTTTTTCTTCATTAGTAGTATTTCTTTTAACATTCATAATAATACTACGTATTCTTTTTTTCTGTGGATTATCTGCATCTTCATATGTTATTTGAGCATCTTGCAATGAAGGTTTTACTGCTTCTAGGAGTTGTTGTAATGTATCTTTATTAACTTCTTTTCCTATATAGAAAGTCAATTGTGAATTAAATCTATTTCTTTCTACTTCTGTTACTGTCTCATCACTTGGCTCATCTTCATTAAATTTAATTTCATTTTCTTTTAATATTTTTAAGTTTTTAAGCATTGAATTTAAATCTTCTAAGGTAACATGGCTTATAATGTTTTTAACTTTTTCATTTATATTATTTTCCATAATTTCTACAATTCTTTGAGCCTGTCCCTGTTCTAAACTATTTAAGTTAATACTATTTTCTTGTGTTAATTCTATTTTGTTATCAAATTCTTCTACTATACTAATGTATTGATTTATATCAATTGTTGCTGAATTGCCATCAACAATATATTGTACTTTATAATTATTGTCTATTTCATTTCCTTGCATATTTTGCACTAAATCAAAACTTAAACTTTGTTCTTCCTCGTCATCTGTTAGTTTTTTATATTGAAAAGAAAAATTTTGAGAATTTTCTGTAACTGTTCTTTTAATTGTTAAGTTATCTTCAACAACACTATTATCTAAGTTTTGTACATAACTAATTTGAATATTCTTATTTGAATCAACATCTAGACTAATTGATTCTTTTGTTGTCTTTAACAATGTTCTAATAGTTTGTCCTTCATATTCATATACAGTTATTTCAGTTTCTTCTTGACCAATATTGTGATTTCTAATATATTGTATTTTATCATCTATTAACTGTATAATAGTATCTCTTAATGTTTCATTATCTTTTGGTTGATACAAATAATATTTTTGCAATTGTTCTTGCATTAAATCTATTTTTCCTAATAGTATTTGGTCTTTTTCTACTTTTTCTAAAATTGTAATAATTAAATCATTTAATTGTTCTTCTGTTAATTTTATTGAATAAGCTCTTGCTTTATAGTCTGTACCATTTATCTGAATATTTTGATTAGATTTATAATATTGTTTATTATTAGCTTTTTGTTGTATTATACTTAAATATGTACTAGAAAGAACTTCTAGTTCGCTAGGTGTAAAAGAAATAAAATTAGATAATTTAATTGGGTCAAATATATATGTAAGTATTTCTAAGTTTGAACTTGATATTCCAGTTTTTAATTCTAATTCTTCTAAATTTTGACTCTGTCCTATTACAAATTGCTTAATTCCTTCTAATTTAATTCCATATGAATCACTATTTTTAATGTATTCTGCTTGTGCTAATTTTTCATTTTCATATGCAAGTCTAATATTTTTATAATCATAATTTGATTGATTATCAATTTGGCTAGATATATCCATTTCTGCTTGATTGATTGTATTATTGCTATTATTTTTATTATCTGTATATGTTAACTTTGCTTTTAAATCTGTTTCTAGTTTTTGGTTTTGAATTGCATTTTCAATTTGTGTTGGTTGGCTTTTAGCTATTTCTTGAATATTATCAACATTTTGCAAAAAATATTTAGCAAATAGCGAATTCTTTGATTTAAACATGTCTGTTGTTAAGTATAAAGCAACTAAAACACCTATAATGGTTAAAACTATTAGAACTATTGAGATAATAATTATCAATCTCTGTTTTTTTCTTGCTATCATATTATTTCCTCCAATTAAAAATATACAATTTTATTATATCCTTTTTTCTTTTTTTATTCAATAGTTAAGAATAAATTTACTCGCTTTTTCTTTGTTTAACAGCTTCATATATAATTATACCAGCTGATACAGAAGCATTCAAAGATGTGATTTTTCCTTTCATTGGGATTTTTACTAAAAAGTCACAATTGTTTTTTACTTTATCACTCATGCCCTTTCCTTCACTTCCTATTACAATTCCAAGTGGTCCTTTTAAATCCTGTGTGTTGTAATCTTGCGTGGCCATTCCATCTGTTCCACATATCCATAATCCTTCTTCTTTTAACTTATGAATTGCATCTGTCATATTATTTACTCTTGCAATTTTCATATATTGAACTGCACCTGCAGAAACCTTATTTACTGTACTATTGACTGATGCTGCTCTTCTTTTTGGAATAATTATTCCATGAACTCCAGCTGTTTCTGCTGTTCTAATTATAGAACCTAAATTATGTGGGTCTTCAATCCCATCTAGTAATATTATAAATGCATCTTCTTTTTTCTCTTTACTATACTGTAAAATATCTTCAATTTCACAATAATCAAATGGTGGTACAATAGCAATTACTCCTTGATAATTTTCTGTCTGTGCCATTTCTTGCATCTGTTTTTTGTCTTTTTCTACAATAATAATTTTTCTTTCTTTAGCCTTTGCAATAATTTGGTGGATAGAACCATGTTTTTCTCCTCTTGTAATAAATATTTTATTTATGTCTTTCCCACTTTCTAATAATTCTAAAACTGAATTTCTTCCTTCAACTTGTTCCTGATAATTTTCTTGCATTTTTATTTCTCCTTATTTTTGTTTATAAAAGTTATTAGTGCTTTTATTAGTTTTTCTGTTCCTTCTAGGTTTTCTATATATCTATACCTTCCGTTTATTTCTAGTTGTATACATGGTATTTTTGTTTTTTGAGATATTTGTCTACTTATTGTATGTTCTGATATTGCCTTATATTTTGTGTCTATTACAATGTTGTTTATATTGTTTCTTATAAAGGTTTCTTTTAGTTCATCAACTATAAAGTTCTTTCCTTGTAAATTTTCCATTTGTCCAGTTCCTATTTCAATATCAAAATTATTTTCATAGCCTGCACCATGTATGTCCAATACTAGTTTTATTTTGTTGTTTTTTATAATTTGTATAATTGCATCTTTATATGTATTATTTTCTATATCATAATTTGCATCATCTTGCTTATTAGCAGTTTTATAAATGCACCAACAGTTTGTACATTCTGATACATATTGGACTATAGCTCCTGTTTCTCCTTCTTCTCCTTTTATTTTACCATTTCTTGTTTGCTTTACACAATGTGGAGCTGATAATATAATTGGCACTTCTCCTTTTACTATTTCAAATGACTTTCCTTGTTTTTCTCCATCAATAATTTTCTGATTATATTGTTCTATTTGCTTTTTAAATTCTTCCATTTGTTTTCACTTTCTATACATTATTTAGATATTGTGTCAATTTAATTTATTCATCATCTAATTTTAAAACAGATAAAAATGCTTCTTGTGGTACTTCCACACTACCAATTTCACGCATTTTCTTTTTTCCTCTTTTTTGTTTTTCTAATAATTTTTTCTTTCTTGTAACATCTCCACCATAGCATTTTGCCAATACATCTTTTCTCATGGCTGAAATAGTTTCTCTTGCAATAATCTTTCCTCCAACAGCTGCCTGTATTGGAATTTTAAATAATTTCCTAGGAATTTCTTCTTTTAATTTTTCCACCATTTTTTTGCCACGTTCATAGCTTCTATCTTTGTGTAAAATAAAGCTTAGAGCATCTACTTGTTCATTATTTATATAAATATCTAGTTTTACTAAATCTGATTTTCTATATTCTTTAAATTCATAATCAAATGATGCATATCCCTTTGTTTTAGACTTTAGGTTATCAAAAAAGTCATAAATAATCTCATTTAATGGCATTTCATAAATAAGTGTTACTCTATTTTCGTCTAAATATTTCATATCAAGATATATGCCTCTTCTCTTTTGACAGATATCCATTACATTTCCTACATATTCCTTTGGTAAGAAAATACTTGCAGTTACAAAAGGCTCCTCCATATATGAAATCTCTTGTAGAGTTGGAAGTTCTGATGGATTATATATTTCTAACACTTCTCCTGTAGTTTTATATACTTTATAAATAACTGAAGGCGCTGTTGTTATCAGCCCTAAATCAAACTCTCTATCTAATCTCTCTTCAATTATTTCTAAGTGTAATAATCCTAAAAATCCACATCTAAATCCAAAACCTAATGCAGCTGAAGTTTCTGGTTCATATACAAGTGCTGCATCATTTAATTGTAATTTTTCTAAAGCAATTTTCAAATTTTCATAATCACTTCCATCAACTGGATATAGTCCACAATATACCATAGGTGTTACTTGCTTATATCCTTTTAATGGTTCATCTGCTGGATTTTCTTTCAAAGTAACTGTATCCCCAACATGAATATCTGATAAATTCTTTACACTTGCTGATATATATCCAACTTCTCCTGCTGATATTTCCTTGCTTGGCATATATGAGCCTGGCACAAAATATCCTACTTCTGAAACAGTATATGTTTTTTTAGTTGCCATTAAAATGATTTCGTCTCCCACTTTTATTGTTCCGTCCATCACTCTTACATATGCAACTGCTCCTTTGTAATTATCATAATATGAATCAAAAATTAAACATTTTGCTTTTTCATTTGCATTTCCATTTGGAGCTGGCAGGTCTGTTACAATTCTTTCTAATACTTCTTCTACATTCAATCCTGATTTTGCTGAAATACAAGGTGCATCCATAGCTGGTATACCAATAATATCTTCTATTTCTTTTTTTACTTCATCTGGTCTAGCATTTGGCAAATCTACTTTATTTATGACTGGCAAAACTTCAAGATTATTATCAATTGCCAAGTAAACATTCGCTAGTGTTTGTGCTTCTATTCCTTGACTACTGTCAACAACTAATATTGCTCCATCACATGCAGCTAAGCTTCTAGAAACTTCATAGTTAAAATCAACATGTCCAGGAGTATCTATTAAATTAAAAGTATATTCTTGTCCATCTTTTGCTTTATATTTCATTCTAACAGCTTGAGATTTAATTGTAATGCCTCTCTCTCTTTCTATATCCATATTATCTAGAACTTGGTTTTCCATTTCACGTTTTGAAAGAACTCCAGTCATTTCAATCAATCTATCTGCTAATGTTGATTTTCCATGGTCTATATGGGCAATTATACTAAAATTTCTAATATATGCTTGTTTATCTTCTTGCATAGTTTTCCTCCATTTTTTTATTGGAGTTATTTTATCATATCTTATTATAAAAATCAAATTAAAAAATTTTTTCTTGTTTATATCTATTTATATAAATTATATACATTTATATATCCCATTTTTTGTAATTTCTTCTGAGCTCTTTTACTTCTCATTCCACTATCACAATATAAAACAATCTTTTCTTCTTTGTTTTTTATTTCATTTTGTATTTGCATTTCTATTTCATATGTTGGAATACAAATAGCACCATCTAAATGTCCTTCCTTATATTCTTGAGGACTTCTTACATCAATCAATATCGCTCCTTGCTTTATAAATTCTTCTAATTGTTTCATATTTATATCATTTTCTTCTTCACATCTTTTAAATCCACATTTTATAGTTTTTATCCATTTTTTTATCATTCTTTCACTTCCTAATTTTTACTTTTCTATATATCTTATTAAATTTTATGTATTATGTTTCCTTTTTTGTTTACACTTTTTTTGCTTTTTTGTGGATAATTTTATGTGGAAACTGTGGATAACTTTGGGGATAACTGAAAAATACATATTTATTTTTTCAAACTTATACACATTGTGATTAATATTTTATGTTTTCTACAATTATTTCCATTTTTATTTTAGATTTATGTGTACTTTTTTTGTAAAAAAGCAATTAAAAAAAGACAGATTTTTGGGAAAAATCCGTCTTAGTTTTACTTATTGATAAACATATAATATATTATTCCTATAGTTTCTAAAATTGTAATAAATGGTAAACCTATTGTAAATTCTGGTTTTTGTGTCTTATGTCTAAATGTATACATTCCTGCTATTGTTCCAATTCCACCACCAAGTGCAGTTATTATAAACAACGTCTTTTCTGGTATGCGCCACTTCCCTTTTTCTGCTTTTTTCTTGTCTATGAACATCATTAAGAATCCAACTATGTTTATAATAATTAAATATATTAAAAAATTTTGTATTGTAAATATTTTTTTATAATCTATATTTGTTTCATACATTTTATTTTCCCTCTTTCCTCTTTATCTTAGCAAATTAAGTTTTTAAAATCAAGTGGTCATGCACTTTTCTATTTTTTCAACATATACTTTTGTTATAAAGAACTGGAGGTGCATTTATGTTTTCTCTATTGTCTGTAACTGGCTTTCTAGGTTTTTTAAAGTCTGCTGTTTTTGTTGTTGGATATATTCAAGGTAGTAATCTTTTCCCTGAGCCACTTTCACAAGAAGAAGAACGACAGTGTTTAGAAGAAATGGCAAATGGTAATGAAGAAGCTAGAAATATTTTAATTGAACGAAATTTGCGTTTAGTAGCACATGTTGCTAAAAAGTATTCTTCAAGTAATGTAGAACAAGAAGATTTAATTTCAATAGGTTCAATAGGATTGATTAAAGGTATCAATAGTTATAAATTGGATAAAGGAAGTAAATTAAGTACATATGTATCTCGTTGTATTGATAATGAAATTTTAATGTATCTAAGAGCAACAAAAAAATTATGTGCTGAAGTTCCTTTAAATGAGCCTATTGGTAAAGATAAAGACGATAATGTAGTTACTTTGCAAGAAGTTTTAGAAAATGATTCAAGAAATATTGAGGAAGAAGTAGATTTAAAATTAAAAATCAAATTGTTATATGAAAAAATCAAATCTGTTTTGAAGGATAGAGAAAAAACAATAATTGAACTTCGCTTCGGCCTAGATGGTAATAAGCCAAAAACGCAGCATGAAATTGCAGAAATGATGGGAATTTCTCGTTCCTATGTATCACGTATAGAAACAAAGGCAATTAGTAAATTAGCAAAAGAGATAAAAGAATAATATTTTTTATATTTTCCCATATGATATATTAGGTGATTGTATGGGTTTTTTTATGAATTGTATTAAAGGTGTTTTAATTGGAGCTGGTGCAATTCTTCCCGGAATTAGTAGTGGTGTCATTTGTGTTATTTTTGGAGTTTATGAAGATTTATTAGATTGTGCTTTACATTTTTTCAAAAATATTAAGAAAAACACGAAGTTTTTACTCCCTTTTCTTATTGGTGGCTTTATTGGCATTTTTTTATTTGGAAATCTTCTAAACTATATATTCTATAAATTTCCATTACAAACAAAATCTATATTTATAGGATTAATTTTAGGAAGTATTCCTTCTTTATTGAAAAAGGTTCACTCAGAAGTCAAAGTTCAATGTAAATATCTACCTTTCTTTTTTATTAGTTTGCTAATTGGAATATATGGTGTATTTTTAGAAAAAAATTTGCACATAACATATAACTTAGAAAATATTAGTTTTTTATATTTATGTATTTGTGGTTTTTGTATGTCAGTTGGAGTTATTGTACCTGGTGTAAGTAGTACTGTGATTTTAATGCTTTTAGGAATATATCCTATTTATTTATCTAGTATTTCTTCTATTTATTTACCTATTTTAATTCCTTTGGCTCTTGGGCTTATTATTGGTAGCCTATTTTTTATGAAGCTTACAAGATTTTTATTATCAGATTACCCTTTACCTACATATTACACAATTATTGGATTTAGTGTTGGTTCTATTTTCATATTGTTTCCAACTATTACTTGTACATTAGATATTATAATTTTTATTGCTTGCATTTTAATAGGAATGTGCTTTGCTATTTAATATATCGAAACACATTCCTATTATTTTTTTATTTCCTTCTTCGTAAAATCCAATCTTTTTCACATTTAATTGGTATATTTAGCATAACTTGTTGTCCTTTTACTCCTGGACTAATTTCTTTAATTTCTTCTCTTGTATCTACATCCCATAATCTTTCTATCGTGAATATTTCTGGTTCTAGTTGATTTGGAATTAGCAATTCTAGAATATCTCCCACTTGTAATTTGTTTCTTATTTCAATAATTGTTTTATCTTGATTATATTCAACTACTTTTCCACCAAACTCATAAAGTTCATTATATTGTTTTCCACTATATTCTTGAATGTCCTGATTATTTTTATCATTAAAATAAAAAGTTGTCAATCCTCTTGTTTTTACTTTATCTAGCTCTTTTAAGTATTTTTCTCCATTAAAATTTTTATTATCTTTTATGCAATCATCAATTGCTGCTCTATAACAACTAACTACACTTGCTATATAGTATTCTGTTTTTAATCTTCCTTCTATTTTTAGGCTGTCAATTCCCATATCTATAATTTCAGGTATTTCATTTATAAGGCATAAATCTTTTGAAGAAAATATACTAGTTCCATATTTATTTGCTTCTATTGGCATCATTTCTCCTGGATTATTTTTTTCCTCTGCATATAGATTATATGACCATCTACAACTTTGGCTACATTCTCCTAAATTAGCACTTCTTCCTGATAAAAAATCACTTAAAAAGCATCTTCCAGAATATGTAAAACAAATAGCGCCATGTATAAATATTTCTGTTTCCATATCTTCTGGTTTATTTTGTATAATATATTTAATTTGTTCTTTATTTAATTCACGTGCTAGTATCATTCTTTTTGCACCGTTTTTATACCAAAAATTTGCAGAATGTAAGCTTACAATATTTGCTTGTGTACTAATATGTATTGGTATTGATGGAGCATATTGTTTCATTGCTTCCATAATTCCACCATCTGCTACAATTACAGCATCTGGTTTTATTTCTTCTAATGTTTTTGCCATTTCTATAATTTCTTCATACTTATCGTCCCATGCAAAAATATTTATTGTGACATACACTTTTTTTCCTATTTTATGTGCATATTTTATAGTTTTTATCAAGTCTTCATTTTCCATATCTGCTCTTGTTCTAAGTGATAATGAAGATGTACCACAATAAATTGCATCTGCTCCATACAAAAATGCAATTTTTGCTTTTTCATATGAACCTGCTGGAGCTAATAATTCTGGTTTTTTCATTTTTACTTTCCTCACTTTACTCATTTGTTATATTATACCTGCATTTACAGAACTTGTCAATGGCAAGAAAATTTGCTCTTTTAGTTAAAATATGGTATACTATATTTAGATAGGAGGATTTGTTTATGGCATACTCTATTATTGAAAAAGAATTTGAATATCAATGTCACTCAATACATCCTGACATTGATCCTAATATATTTTTGAAGGAATACAATAATTATGAACAATGTATTCCTTTACTTCGTGAACTTTTTACCGCCTTACATCAATATGTTCATTCGCAATTGCCTAATATTGATTTAGCTTTTACTGCAAGATTAAAAGCTAAAAAGAGTTTTCTTGATAAAAAAATATTAAAAATATCTGAAAATATATCAAGTATTTTCTCAGAAGAACCACTTACAGATGAAGAAAAAGGTTCTAGAAAATTAAAAAAAGTTCATGAACAAGAAAAAGCTATTGATACATATTTAAAATTTTTGCCACCTGACAAATTTAAAAGAATAAAAAAACAAATTCTTGCCTTTACCTCTACAGGTATTGGTACTGCTAAGTCTTTTAGTATAATTTTCGATGATTTAACTGATAAAGAAAAGGACATTTTTATAAAAACTATTTCTAAAACTGCTGATACTTTTGCTTATAGTTTTATTGTAAAAAATGTTAGTTATCCTATATCTTCTATAAAAAAACTAAAAGATGGGTCTATTGGAATTATAGAAAAAACAAATGATCCAAATTCACAAGATATAATTCATAAAATACAACCTTCTATAAAATTCAATCCAGAAACTGATATTATTGAAAAGTCTCCATATATAAAATGTGTATGTGTTGATGGAAAAGAGTATTCTCTTAATCCTGAATATTTAGTATATCCTAAAACAGTATCTACATCTCAAAGAAAATTAGAAAATGCTTTAAAAGATTCTAATGGGATGTTGACACTTTTGCAAGATGCCATCTTATTGCAAAATGGTGACGTTCTACCTGTTGAATCAATATATTATGATAAAGATCTTAATAGTTATTTTTTAACAACTCTACAAGGTGAGCGTGTGAATTTAACAAACAGGCTTGAAAAAGAACAATTAACTTTAAAAAAATATGATGAGAAAACATGTGAAGAATCTATTATTAAGGTAATTAGACCTGTAATTAAACTTTTTGAACAAGATAACAATTTTCGTACTATAAAAGAAAAAGATTATATAAAGGATCCTAAGTTAGATAAAGACACTGGTGTAGAAAGTTACAAGGCTTTGCATGCTTGTCTTATGAATCTAACATATAATTATAAAATAGAAGGTCAAATGAGAACCTTTTTAGCACATCTTTTATATGATTATGATCATGATGATCATAAACAAAATAAAGTAAATAATCAAAAACAAAACCCTATTCTTGCAAAAATTTATGCATCTAATCCTTTAGCCCTTGATTCTTCTACATCAACATTAATGGATTTATTGGAAGCAAATCCTGATATAGATATTATGGATTTAATGGGAACCTTCTTTTTTACAACAACTTTTTCTAATAATACTTCTTATACTTATTTATTAGAACCTGAAATGGCTTTTATGCATATATTTGCAAAACATGCAAAAGCTCATTCAGATTCTTTACCTAAAGGATTTCCACATCTTGATTTCTCTTCTTATTCTAATTTTATTGCTTCTAAAGCAAAATTAAAAGGAGGTCAAGATTTTCCTGATTTTGATGATTCTTTGTAAAATATTTTTGAGCTTTAAAAAATAAAGGTTATGTAAGTCACATAACCTTTATTTTTTTCTTACTAACAGCTAATCCATCTCCAACTTCTAAGATTACTGTTTCTAATTCTGGATTTTCTGTTACTTCCTTTATATATTCCCTTAAATTTCTAACAGCTGTACGTTGTTTATGTTTGTTATAATCACTCATAACATATCCTTTATATAAAATATTATCTGCAAAAATAATTCCGTTTTGGTTTAACATTCTAAGTGCTTGGCTTAGAAAAAATGGATACTTACCTTTTGCTGCATCAATAAAAACCATATCATAAGTTTTATTTAATGTTGGTAATATTTCTACTGCATCTCCTTCGTATATATATATCTTATCTTCTACACCAACATCTATAAAATTTTGTTTTGCTTCTTTAATTCTTTCTTCTTCTCTTTCTATTGTATCAATATGTCCTCCATCTTGTAATAATTTTGAAAAGCATATAGCAGAATATCCTACTGCTGTACCTATTTCTAGTATTGTTTTTGGTGGATTTTGTTTTAATATTTTTTCTATTTCTTTAAGTGTGTCATCCATTATTATTGGAATATGATTTTCTAAAGCATTTTCTTTTATTTCTTGCACTTTTTCTTGAAGCATTATCTTTCTTCTCCTTTATTATTTTCCATTTCACGCATTTTCTTTTTTATATTTTTATCACTTGCCCAATTAGAAAACACTACTTTTAAATCTAATCCTGCCTTTCTTAAATATTCAAAACTTTCTACTATTTCTTTCTCTTCTTGCATTACTTTTTCTATTGCTTCTTCTTTTTCCATACCTTCAATCATGTGTTTCACTATTTTTTCTGTTATATAATTTCTATTAAAAACATCTTTATCTAAGCCCTTTTGAGTTCTTGCAGACATATTGATTTTTTTGGCCTCTTTAAAAGATATTTCATTACATGTTTTATTCATTTCCAATTGCCAAGCAACCTTTGTCATTTTTGTTATTCTTTTTCTTTTTAATTCTTCCATTTTTCTTTCCTTATTTAATATTATTTACTAGCATTTCTTACTGCTCTTTCTCTTTCTTTACTATCTAAGATTTTTTTTCTTAGTCTAATAGATTTTGGTGTTACTTCTACTAATTCGTCATCTTGTATAAATTCTATTGCTTTCTCCAAAGACATCTGAATTGGTGGTACTAAACGTAATGCTTCATCTGAGCCTGAT
>CANQOU010000027.1 GCA_947625565.1 uncultured Clostridia bacterium | reverse complement strand
AGTTGGATAATTACTATATCCAACCTCACTACCAGCAAAACTTGTCTCCAAACTTCCAATAGTAATATCAGGTGATTGAGTATATTTTACAATATCATTAAAAACATAAGAAAAATCATATTCACCAGTGGACTTGTTATATGCATCCATATATTGTGTATTATGACACATAACATCACCAATAGCACATAAAGTAAAAGAGCGAGAACCATCAAAAGCAGTAGAAGTATCTTCTGCATTTCCATCATTCAAAAGTTCAGGTGTAGTATAATCAGACATTACATTTTCAGAAGAAGTTGCATTTTTGGTAGAATTATCCAAATTAACAACTTTTTCTATATCATAATCAATAGCATCTTTAGAAGCAGAAACAATTAAAATTTTAGTAATAGAAAATGAAATCAAAAAAACTAAAAACAAAATCAATAAAATACAAATAACTTTTTTAGTATCAACCTGCAAAATTTTTTGTAAAGTCGAAATCTTTCTATTTCTTTTAGCCCTAATATTTCTTGCCATACTATCACCTCATTTTCAATTTTCAATACAAAAGTATCATAAAAAACAAAAAAAAGCAATTAAAATGAATAAAAAAAGAAAAAAAGCATATCATATTAAAAAGAAAATAAAAACAAAAAGAAAGGGGTAAAAAAATGAAAGTAATAGATAAAATTGCCTTAGCATTAGTTATAATAGGTGCAATAAATTGGGGACTAATAGGAATATTTAACTTTAACTTAGTAGCAGCAATATTTGGTGATATGACAGTATTATCAAGAATAATATACGGATTAGTAGGAATTTCAGGACTTTGGGGAATAAAATTATTATTTGAAGACTAATATAAAAGCAATATAGTAAATAAAGCTATATTGCTTATTTTTTAAATCCTAACACTTGAAAAAAGTAGTCAAATAATATATAATAGGCAAGTACAAAACAAAAAGGAGGAAAACTTATGCTAACCACAAATGGTGTAACCGTAAGATTTGGAAAAAGAGTTTTATTTGAAGACGTAAATATAAAATTTACAAAAGGAAACTGTTATGGAATTATCGGAGCAAATGGAGCAGGAAAGTCAACATTTTTAAAAGTATTATCAGGAGAACTTGAACCAAGCAAAGGAGATGTCAGTTTAGAAAAAGGAGCAAGACTATCTATTTTAAAACAAGACCACTTTGCATATGAAGAATATACAGTAATAGATACAGTAATTATGGGGAATAAAGAATTATATGATATAATGAAGGAAAAAGATGCAATATATAATAAGCCAGACTTTTCAGAAGAAGATGGAATGAAAGCAGCAAAATTAGAGGAAAGATTTGCAGAATTAGACGGATGGAATGCAGAATCAGATGCAGCAATGATATTAAATGACTTAGGAATAAATCCAGAAGACCACTATAAATATATGAAAGAAATAGAGCCACGCCAAAAAGTAAAAGTTTTATTAGCACAAAGTCTATTTGGAAACCCAGATGTATTATTATTAGATGAGCCAACAAATGACTTAGACTTAAAAAGCATAAACTGGTTACAAGAATTTTTAATAAATTATGAAAATACCGTTATTGTAGTATCACATGATAGATATTTCTTAAACAATGTAGACTTTGGAAAAATCACTTTATATCCAGGAAACTATGACTTTTGGTATGAATCAAGTCAATTAGCATTAAAACAAGCAAGAGAACAAAATAAGAAAAAAGAAGAAAAAATCAAAGAATTGCAAGACTTTATAGCAAGATTTAGTGCAAATGCATCAAAATCAAAACAAGCAACATCTAGGAAAAAAACACTAGAAAAAATTCAATTA
Organism: uncultured Clostridia bacterium; assembly: GCA_947625565.1. Taxonomy (GTDB): domain Bacteria; phylum Bacillota; class Clostridia; order TANB77; family CAG-508; genus CAG-269. The sequence goes on along the minus strand of CANQOU010000027.1, from coordinate 10,747 downwards.
GAAGAAATCAAACCATCAAACAGAAAATATCCATATATTGACTTCAAGCCAGAAAGAGAACCAGGAAAAGAAATATTGCAAGTTAAAAACATATCAAAAACAGTAGATGGAGTAAAACTATTAGACAATGTATCATTTACATTTAAACAAGACAATAAAATAGCAATATTAGCAGATAATGAAAATGCCAAAACAATACTATTTCAAATAATAGCAGGAGAAATAAAGCAAGACTCAGGAGAAATAATTTGGGGAACAACAATTACCAACAACTATTTTCCAAAAGACAACAACTACTTATTTGAAACAGACGAAAATATCACAGAATGGTTACGCAAATATTCAAAAGACCCAGATGAAACATATGTAAGAAGCTTCTTAGGAAGAATGTTATTCTCAGGAGACGAAGCATTGAAAAATGTAAAAGTTTTATCAGGAGGAGAAAAAGTAAGATGTGTATTATCAAAAATGATGTTGTCAGGGGCAAACTTTTTAATATTTGACGAGCCAACAAACCATTTAGACATGGAGAGCATTACAGCATTAAATAATGGAATGCAAAGCTTTAAAGGAAATATGATTTTTACATCACATGACCACCAGCTAATGCAAACAGTAGCAAACAGAATAATAGACATCAAAGAAAATGGACAAGTAATAGATAAAGAAGTAACTTACAATGAATATTTAGGAATAGAATAAAAGAAAGAGAGAAAAAATATGGACAAAATCAATAAAATAATTGCAGAAGAACTACAAATTAAAGAAGGACAAGTAGAAGCGGCAGTAAAACTAATAGACGAAGGAAACACAATCCCATTTATAGCAAGATATAGAAAAGAAGTAACAGGAGGATTAAGTGACGAAACACTTAGGGACTTAGGAGAAAGACTTTCATACCTAAGGAACTTAGAACAAAGAAAAGCAGAAGTCATAAAATCAATAGAAGAACAGGGAAAACTAACAGATGAAATCCTACAAGCAGTTGCTATATGTAAAACACTTGCAGAAGTAGAAGACGTATATAGACCATATAAACAAAAGAAAAAAACAAGAGCAACAGTAGCAAAAGCTAAAGGATTAGAGCCATTGGCAGCTATTATCATAAAACAAGAAGAAACGACACCAATAGAAGAAATAGCAAAACAATACATAAATATTGATAAATTAGATGAAAAAGAAAAACAAGACAAAGATAAAGTAGTAAACTCAGCAGAAGAAGCAATACAGGGAGCATTAGACATCATAGCAGAAGATATATCAGATAACAGCAAATATAGAAAAGAAATAAAAAGACAATGTTATCGTGAAGCAGGAATAGACACAAAAGCAACAGATGAAGAGAAAAAATCAAACTATGAAATGTACTATGATAAGCAAGAGCCAATAAAATATATTCCAAGCCATAGAATATTAGCAATAAATAGGGGAGAAAAAGAAGAATATCTAAAAGTAAAAATACAAAAACCAGAAGAAAAAATAATAAACTATATAGAAAGAGACATAATAAAAGGTGAAACACAATTTACAAATATGTTAAAAGAAACAATACTAGATAGTTTTAAAAGACTAATAGAGCCATCAATAGAAAGAGAAATACGTTCAGACTTAACGGAAAAAGCCGAAGAAAAAGCAATCAAAGTATTTGGACAAAATGCAAAACAATTGCTATTAGGAGCACCAATAAAAGGAAAAACAGTCATGGGATTTGACCCAGCATATAGAACAGGATGCAAAATAGCAGTAATAGACGAAACTGGAAAAGTCTTAGATTATACAACAGTATATCCAACAGAACCACAAAATGACATAGAAGGAGCAAAAAAAGAACTGTTAAAATTGATTGAAAAAGACAAAATAGATATGATAGCAATAGGAAATGGAACAGCTTCAAGAGAATCAGAAATGTTTGTTGCAGATATGATAAAAGAAGCAAAACGAGACATACATTATGCAATTGTTAGTGAAGCAGGAGCATCAGTATATTCTGCATCAAAATTAGCAACAGAAGAATATCCAGATATAAATGTATCAATAAGAGGAGCAATATCAATAGCAAGAAGATTACAAGACCCACTAGCAGAACTCGTAAAAATAGACCCAAAAGCTATTGGAGTAGGACAATATCAACACGATGTAAATCAAAAAAGATTAGCAGAAAGCTTAACAGGTGTAGTAGAAGATAGTGTAAATAAGGTAGGAGTAGATGTAAATACAGCAACACCATCACTATTATCATATGTATCAGGAATAAATAGTACAATAGCAAAAAATATAGTAAAATATAGAGACGAAAATGGAAAATTAAAAAACAGAAAAGAACTATTAAAAGTACCTAAACTGGGGAAAGTAGCATTTGAACAATGTGCAGGATTTTTAAGAATATTAGATGGAGATAACCCATTAGAAATAACAGCAGTACACCCAGAAAGTTATGAAGCAACAGAAAAATTATTACAAAAAATAGGTTTTAAAAAACAAGACATAAAAGACAAAGACAAATTAGATGAAATTAAACAAAAATTAAAAACAATAGATATCGCACAAACTGCAAAAGAATTAGAAATAGGTGAAATGACATTAACAGATATAATATCAGAAATATCAAAACCAGGAAGAGACCCAAGAGAAGATATGCCAAAACCAATATTGCGTTCAGATGTCTTAAAAATAGAAGACTTAAAAGAAGGTATGATAGTAACAGGAACAGTAAGAAATGTAATAGACTTCGGAGCATTTGTAGATATAGGAGTAAAACATGATGGATTAGTACATATATCAGAAATGAGTGATAAATACATAAAAAATCCATCAGAAGTAGTATCAGTTGGTGATATTATCAAAGTTAAAGTAATAAAAATAGACTTAGAAAGACAAAAAGTTGGACTATCAATGAAAATTTAATTAAATAAAAAATATTACTGAAAAACAGTAATATTTTTTATTTATATTTATTCATAATCTCTTGAATAGAAGAAAAATCATTTTCTAAAATATCTAAAAATAAATTTACTATATTTGGGTCAAATTGTGTACCAGAGCAACGCTTTAATTCACTAATGACAGTCTCAATAGGAAGAGAATCACGATAAGAACGTCGAGAGGTCATTGCATCAAAACTATCTGCAACTGAAGTAATTCTAGCAAGATATGGAATATCATTACCTTTCAAACGGCTAGGATATCCAGAACCATCAAATTTTTCATGATGATGTTCAACTATTGGCAAAATATCCTGAAAAATAGAAGCATTTGAAAGAATATGAACACCAATGTTAGGATGTTGCTTAATTTGAGAATATTCATCATCAGTTAAAGTAGAACTCTTTTGCAAAATACTATCAGGCACACCAATTTTTCCAATATCATGGAATAAACCTCCAAGATGTAAAGTTTTTAAATCTTCCTCAGAAAGCCCTAACTTTTTTCCAATTAGTACAGAATATTCAGCAACTCTATCAGAATGACCACGAGTATAAATATCTTTAGCTTCAACTGTATAACGAAGAGTTTCAATACTTTCCAAATAAGCTTGCTCTAATTTTTCATAAGTATCACTTAATTGATTATTTATATTTTTAATTTCATTCATTTGTTTAATAGACTTTATACCAGACTCAATAAGCAATAATAATTGGTCAAACTTATCACTTTTTTCACAATAACCTTGTATATCTAATTTTTTAATTGTTTCCAAAGGTGGAGCCAAATCCTTATGACCAGTTAAAAGTAAAATATATAAATCCTTATTAAATTTACGAATTTCTTCAACTACTTGGTCACCATGGAAAGGAGTCATAATAAAATCTAAAATCATTAAATCAAAATGTTCATTTTTAACCTTTTCTATTGCCTCTATTGGGTCAGTAACACCCACAAATTGATATCCAGTCCTCTTTAAAAAAATAGATAAAGAATCAACAATACCAATTTCGTCATCAACAGCAATAATTTTATATGTATTATTTTCAGAACTTTCAACATTCTGTAAGCCTTTTCTCATATAAAACAACTCCTTTTCGAGATTATTATATTAGTAAAAAAGAATAAATGCAAGTATTTTCCACAAATTTATACAATAAAGTGCAAAAAAGTCCACTTAAAATTTATAAGTGGACTAAACCTTATTTAGATATTGGTAATAAAATATTAAAAGTAGTACCCTTACCTTTTTTAGTCTCAAAGGTAATATCTCCGCCAAAATGTCCCCTTATAGTAGAATAAGACATATATAAGCCAAGACCAGTACCATTTTTACCTTTTGTTGTAATCATCTCCGTAAATAATTTATCTTTTACCTTATCAGGTAAACCAGGTCCATAATCCTTAATAGAAATAACCAAATGATTAATATCATCTTGATAAATAATCAAATCAATATTTTGATTTGGTTTTCCATCATATGCTTGAATAGAATTAGATATCATATTGTTGATAACCTGTACCAAACTATTTATATCACCCTTTAATTTTGTATATTCAGGAACTTGCAGAGAAATATTCAAATAAACAAGAGCATTTTTCAATTCATGCTTCATCAAAATATCAATACGTTTTACAAGTTCTTCAACATCAAAATCGACATCATCAGTCTCAGACATAACAACAGCTTGCCCCTTAACTGCAGAAATAACATCAGACATATATTCAGAATATTCTTTAATTTTATCAACCCAAACAGACATATCATGAGCAATTTCATGATGGTCTTGAGAATTAACTTCAGGGTCATCAATGGAAGAATCATATTCTTTAATTAAATCAGTTAAACCTTCTGCAGCTCCAGAAATCGACATGATAGGTGTTTTTAAATTATGAGCAATACCACCAACTAATTGACCAAGAGAAGCCAAACGCTCTCTTTCCATCAATATTTGTTGATTATCATGTATTTGAGATATATTTTTTTCAGTCAAATCTTGAATTTTATTAAATGCAACAGTCAATTCACCTAATTCATCATTAGATATTACAGGAATCTTTTTAAACTCCTCATTGTTTTTCGTATTTATATCATTAAGACCATTTACTATAATTTTAATCTGACTTGAAAGAGAAGATGAATAATACCAAACTAAGAAAGATATTATACCAAATAAAACAACAAATGTAGTAATAATATAAACTAACGCATCTTCGCCAGATATAGGGAAACGAACACCTATAATATAATCTTCACCATTATTAGAAATATGCTTAATATATCCTTGAGTATTTACAGCATAATGCTCATAAACTCTACCTCCGTATTGGTCTGATAATTCATACATATATTTTTGGAAAAAATCAGTTAAAGGCACACCATCTGAAGTTATTATATTCTTATCAGAATCAATAATAAAATAAGAGTGAGTACTATCAATATATTCTAAATCACTTAACTTATCCATCAATTCATCATCTGTATAATATGTGTTATCCCCAAAATTATAATTTAATTCATTTTTATAATACTCGTAAAAATCATTTCCTCTTACATTAACTAAACGACAATATGAAACTATAACTGTAAAAAATAAACCTGCAACCAATAGTGGCAATAACAATAAAATCATATCATTTGATAATTTAGAATGCTTTTTAATAGGTAAACGATTTTCCTTAAAAGTTGATATAAGAATAGGCTTAAACAAATTCTTAGAAAATACATAAGAGATAGTTGCATTAAATGTCAAAATAGAAACCCATAAAATAGCAACTGTTATACCAGATGACTCTAATTCATGCTTTACAATAGGCATTCCAAGCCCAATAGTAATAGCAATAAAAGGTATAATAATTTGTAACAAATAAAATTTTGTAGGAGCAACTAACAAGGTTTTTCTTATTTCCTCTACGGAATATTTAGAACCGTGAGTACCTTTTTGTTCCCAATTTGCAATTTTCTTAAACAAGAAAAAGCGCTGATAAATAACAAATAATGAAACCACCACAATATATAAAGAAACAAATTGAGCAGTATAAGAAAGCCCTCCATATTCAATTTGAAACTGTGTGTCAACTGTACCTGGTGGATAATTTAAAATTCTATGCATAAGTGGATATAACACCCATGCGCAAATAGATAAAGTTATAACATAAGACAAAATAACTTTTTGATAGGCATATAAATGAAAGCCTTTTTTTGATTTTTTTTGCATTATTAAAAATCCTCCTATTAAATAAACTTAATATTTTTACAATATTCTATAATTTTTGTAAGATATTTCAAATCTATTTTATGATAATGAAAATCAATGTTATCTAAATATTTTAAAGTAATATTACATTGAGTTTTTACATTCAAATTAGAAGTATTAGTATATAAATTAAAGTTATTTATTATCAAAGAATTAGAATCTAAATTCATTTTAGAAATTCTTTTATAAAAATCAGCATCTTTTAATATCCTAATTTGATAATTTAAAAGTTCAAGTTTTTCAATTAAAGTCTTTATAGTAAACTTTTGAGGGTTCATTATATGAAAAATCTTATTTTGATTACTATAATTGTAAATTATACCAATAATAGCTGATGCAACATCATCAACTGGTGATAAATCAAACTCCTGAAGCATACCACTTTCGTAGAAAATTTTATTTGTTAATATAAAATGTAATTTATTATAAAATGCATTACTATCAATATTATATTGGAAAAATCCATCACTATATCTACCAGTTAAATTGCCAATTCTAAAAATATTTGCTTTTAACAAACCCTTTTTCATATTTTGAATCAAATAATCTTCTGCTAAAAGCTTACTCTTAATATAATAATTTTCTTGATAATTTTGACCAATAAAGAAACTTTCTTCAGTAAAACCAATCATATCAGAGGTATATGATAATGGCATAAAATCACAAGATACACTTATAGTAGAAACATGATTTAAGCAAATATCATATTTCATACAAAAATTAGCAATATTTTTTGTACCATCCAAATTAACTTTTTTAAATTCGTCATATTTTCCAATATGTTTAACTATAGCAGCACAATGTATCAAAGAATCAACAGTATTTCCAAGTTTTTCTAATAATTCATCAGATAAACCTAAATTTTTATATTTAATATCCCCAATAACTATCTCAATTCTATTAAACAAAAAGTCATCTGTATATTTATCCTTAAAATAAAATTTAAAAATATTAGAAATTCTATTTCTCGCATTTTTAATATTAGAAGCTCGTACAAGGCAAAATATTTTAGAATTTGTATTAAGTAAAATTTCAAGAATATGAACACCTAAAAAACCTGTACATCCTGTCAATAAAACATTTTTAAAATGACGTTTTTTAATTTTTAATTTATTTAAATCATGTTTTAAAAATAAATTATTATCATTAGATAATGTCGTATCACCATCAGCTGGAATTTGCTCTAAAGCAAAGCATAAATCTTTAACATTAGAATAATCATAAAAATATCTTGTTGGTATAGATATACCTAAATTATCTAATTGAGCTTGAACTTTAATAATAGTTAAAGAATCTATACCAAGATTATTGAAATCCTCATCAATACTAATTTTTTTTATATACAAACATTTTTCCAAAGCACGACAAATACTTTTTTGTAAATCATTTTCAGGTTTTACATATTGTGCACTCTTGTAAATACTAACAGGTGAAGGCAATTTTGCCTTATCAATTTTTCCGTTTATTGTAAGAGGCAACTCAAAAAGAGGTATAAAATGTGAAGGAATCATGTAGTTTGGCAATTTATCTGCTAAAAATAATTTTAATTCATAATTTTGAATAGTAAAATCAGAGGTATAATATGCGCATAATAAATCTCTACCATTATAATTATAATTGATGACTGTAGAAGTTCTAATAAAAGGATGAGAGCTTAAAACAGTTTCTATTTCACTAAGTTCAATTCTATATCCTCTAATTTTAACTTGAGAATCATTTCTACCATAAAATAACAATTCTCCTTGATTTGTCCAACTTACTATATCCCCAGACTTATACATAACAGACTTTGAATTAAAAATATCCAGCAAAAAACTCTTTTCAGTCAACTCAGGTTGGTTATAATATCCCTTTGAAACCCCATCACCACAAATATAGAGTTCTCCTTTTATTCCAGGTGGACAAAGTTTTAAATTTTGGTCTAAAACATAAAATCTAACATTGGCCAAAGGTTTTCCAATTGTAATAAATTTTTGATTTCTTTCTAATTTTTTACAGCAACAACCAATAGTCGTTTCCGTAGGTCCATACATATTATATAAATTAGCAGAAAAAAGTCTTTGAATATCTGTTATAAAGGACAAGCTAAATGACTCACCACCAATTCCAATATCAGTAAGAGAAGAAAAATTGTGGCTTTTATTTATAGATGACATTAAAGACTGAATTTTGCTAGGAGTACCATATAAAATATTTACCTTATAATTTGTAATCAAATCATTTAATTTTGAAAAATCGTTTTGTTCTTCACCGTGTAGATAATACCAAAGTTAAACCATTTAATAAAGTAACCCAAAGTTCATAACCAAAAACATCAAAAGATATAGACGCCATAGACAAAACCGTTTTCTCACTAGAATAATCAACTACTTGAGAAATACCAACTAAATAATTATGAAAATTCTTATGTGTTACAGTAACTGCTTTTGGCATTCCAGTAGTTCCAGAAGTATATAGCAAATACATTGGACTATTTGAAGATATATTTGGTTTTTGGTATTGACTTCTAATAATAAGCTTAGTATCTAAATTCCAATAAATTTGATTGTCTATTTTCAAATCCAAGTCAGAAATAACATATTTAGAATCTGAACTTTGAATCATATATTCTTGCCTATCGCTTGGATGTAAAGGGTCTATTAAAACATAAGAACATCCACACTTTAAAACAGATAATATCGCAACAATTAAATCAATAGAACGATTAAGAACTATAGAAATGTTGTGACCAGACTTTAAACGATATTTTCTTTGTAAATAAATAGCAAATTTAGTAGATAAATCATCTAACTCTTTGAAACTAACCTTTTTATTATCACAAATAATTGCAGTTTTATTAGGATGTAAAGACACCTGCTTTTTCCATAAATCTATAATAGTTTTCTTACTAGAATAAGGAAGAGAAGTATTATTAAATTCATTTAAAATCATATATTTTTCTTCTTCTGTAGTAAGTTCAATATTTTTTATTAAAATATTTGGATTATCAATTACCTGTTCACAAATATATAATATACGATGATGCATATCTTTAATTTGAGAAAAATCAAAAATTTTATTTTGATAATCATAAATAAAAGAAAAACAAGAAGTATTATCTAAATCATATATATGAAATAATAAAGGAATAGCAGAATAACCACTAAAAAACCATTTACAATCATAATCAACAGTGTTTTCATCATGATTAGTTCTTGCATTTTGATATGAAACAGCTATATTATAAATATTATCCTTTAATTGAAACTTATCTTTGACATGGGCAATCAAGTCTTGAAATGGATATCTTTGATGTCTCAAATAAGAAAACTGAGACTTACTTAAACTAGTAATTGCATCACAAAAAGAAGTAGAATCATCAATATCTAACTTATACAATATATTGTTAACAAAAAGACCAAAAGTATTTTTTTCTTTTTGCCCAGACCTATTTAAAATAGGTGTTGAAATTACAATATGGTTAGATTGTTTTATTCTACTTTCATAAATAGCCATAATAAACAACATAAAAGTAAAAGGTGATACTTTTAATTGTTTACAAAAATCAGTTATTTTTAAGGTCATTTTTTTAGAAAGCTTAAATTCAGCTCTACTTGCTTCATAATCTAGTTGAGAAATAGTATTGTAAGACTCATAATCTTCAAAAATGTTTTCTTCAAATACATCATCCCAAAAATCTTGGTCAAGCTTAAACTTAGGGCTATTTAAATAAGCTAAATCCTGGTCGACAAAATCTGAATAAGGAAAATTATTATTAAAATCTATAGATAAGTTTTCCTTTTTTATAAGCTTAGAATAAATAGAAATTACTGAGCTAACTAACATTCCCATAGTCCATGCATCTGAGATAATATGGTGAACACATATAAAAAAGCCACCAGTTAAATCTTCTTCATTTTCAAATGTTGCAAAATAATAAAGAGGTGAATCATAAAGAGGAAAACATGTTTTAGAAATATTATCATAAATTTTATCTCTATTTTCAGAATTTATATTATAATGTTTTATATAAAAATTTTCATATTCTTTTTCATATTGTTTTATAGAATTTTGCTCCATACAAAATTGATAGCGAATATTATCCGTACTTTTTACAAAAAGATGTATAGCTTTTTTCAATAATGAAAAGTCAACTTTATCATGAATTGTAACAATACCTGAAATAGTATTCATGCTAGTATTAGGATAAAATTGTTCCATATTCATAATTGATTGTTGTGGACAAGTTAAATCAAAAAGTTTTTTGCCCATATTATATCACCTTTTTTCCTCTACATAATTAACATCATTATATAAATATATATAAAAAAAAGCAATAAAAATGTTGAAAAAAAATATATATTAAGATAAAATGAGTTTGAATAAATATATTCCGAAAGGAAGGATGTTAAATGGAAAACTTCAGACAACTGATAGACATTGCAGAAAGAGAAGATGCTAATCATATTGTATATAAATTTAAAAAGGATATTACCAGTGAAAATCCAGAATATGTAGAAATAAAATACAAAGATTTTAAAAAAGATATAAAAGCAATGGCAACTGCATTACTTTATTTAAAACTAGAA
>CANQOU010000026.1 GCA_947625565.1 uncultured Clostridia bacterium | reverse complement strand
AAAAGCAATGGTTTCAAAAAGAAATAGAAGAAGTAGAAAAAGAACTTCAAACAGACTTAAAAAATGGGTTATCAGAAGAACAAGTATTACAAAAAAGAGAAAAATATGGCTTAAATGAATTACAAGCAGCTAAGAAAAAAACTTTATTACAAAGATTTATAGACCAATTTAAAGACTTTTCAATCATTGTTTTAATTATTGCAGCAATAGTATCAGGAATTGTAGGAATATCAGAAGGAGAAGGAATCACAGATACCATAATAATTTTAATAGTTGTAATTGTAAATGCAATTATTGGAGTAGCTCAAGAAACAAAAGCAGAAAAATCTTTAGAAGCATTACAAAAGTTAAGTGACCATGTTGCAAAAGTAATAAGAGGAGAACAAATTCAAGTAGTTGCTTCAAAAGAACTAGTACCAGGAGATATTGTTGTATTAGACACAGGAGACTATATTCCAGCAGATTTAAGGATTATAGAAGCAATTAACTTAAAATCACAAGAAAGCTCATTAACAGGTGAATCTGTACCAGTAGAAAAAGCTGAAAAATTAATTCAAGACCCAGAAACTGGAATAGGAGACAGAATAAATATGCTCTTTTCTTCAAGCCTTGTTACATATGGTAGAGGAAAAGGAATTGTTGTAGAAACAGGAATGAATACCGAAGTTGGTAAAATAGCAGGAATGATAAACCAAACAGAAAAGCAAGAAACACCATTACAACAAAAATTAAATGCATTAGGAAAAACTTTAGGAATTGTAGCAATAGCAATTTGTGCGATTATATTCATAATAGGACTAATTCAAGGTAAAGAAGCTATTCATATGTTTATGACAGCAGTGTCATTGGCAGTAGCTGCAATACCAGAGGGACTAGTTGCAGTATCTACAATTGTATTAGCAATAGGTGTACAAAAAATGGTAAAAAAACATGCTATTGTAAAACGCTTACCAGCTGTTGAAACATTGGGAAGTAGTACAGTTATTTGCTCTGACAAAACAGGAACATTAACACAAAACAAAATGACAGTACAAAAAATCTTTTTTAATAATCAAATGCATGATATTGAAGACGTAGAAAAAAGAGTAGAAGGATTAGAAAAAGTTAATCGCTTGGAATTAAAAGATAAAGAACTAACAGAACTTGTATATGCAAATATTTTATGCAATGACACAAAAGTAGGGCTAGACGGAAATCTAACAGGAGACCCAACAGAAACAGCATTAGTAGATATGGCATTCAAATTAAATTTTGACCCAAGTATACTAGAAAGAACACCACGTGTACAAGAAATACCATTTGACTCAGAAAGAAAACTAATGACAACAGTAAACAAAGTAAATGACCAATATATAGTATACACTAAAGGTGGAATTGATGAATTATTGGCAAATTGCATATCTTATCAAATAAATGGAGAAGTAAAAAAAGATTTAGAAAATTATAAAAGTATAATCCATAAACAAAATGAAGAAATGGCAAAAGAAGCATTGCGTGTTTTAGGCTGTGCATATAAAATTATAGACCATGAGCCAAAAAGTGAGGATTTAGAAGACTTAGAAAAAGACTTGATTTTTCTTGGTATGGTTGGTATGATAGACCCTCCAAGAGAAGAAGCAAAAATTGCAGTACAAAAATGTAAAGCAGCAGGAATAAAAACAGTAATGATAACAGGAGACCATAAAATAACAGCAACAGCTATAGCAAAAAAATTAGGGATTCTAGAAAATGAAGAAGAAGCTATAACAGGTGTAGAATTAGAAAAAATATCAGACGAAGAATTAGAGAAGAACATAAGAAAATATTCTGTATATGCAAGAGTATCACCAGAACATAAAGTAAGAATAGTAAAAGCTTGGCAAAAAAACGGTGAAATAGTTGCAATGACAGGAGATGGAGTAAATGATAGCCCGGCTTTAAAAACGTCTGATATTGGTTGTGCAATGGGAATTGTTGGTACAGATGTAGCAAAAGAAGCGGCAGATGTAATTTTAACAGATGATAATTTTGCAACAATAGTATCAGCTGTAGAAGAAGGAAGACGTATTTATGATAATATTTTAAAGGTTATTCAATTTTTATTATCAAGTAATGTCGGAGAAATTGTTGTACTATTTTTTGCAACATTATTAACACCACTTTTTGCAATATGGTTTGGAATAACTGATATAAATCATTTAGAAATTTTATTACCAATTCATATTTTATGGATAAACTTAGTAACAGACTCTCTACCAGCATTAGCATTAGCATTTGACCCAGCAAATTCCGACATTATGAATAGAAAACCAAATAAACCAAAAAAAGGCGTATTTACAAAAGGAATGGTATGGAGAATAGTTTACCAAGGAATAATGATAGGTGGACTAACACTTATTGCTTTTATGATAGGATTAGCAACAACAGCAAAACCAATTGGAAATCTAACATTAGACCAATCTAAAATAGAAGTAGGGCAAACAATGGCATTTTTAACATTAGCATTATCAGAACTAGTTCATGTATTCAATATTAGAAATAATAAAACAAAAATATTTAACAATATGAAGCTAATTGGAGCAGTTATAATATCAGCACTTTTGATGTTTATAATAATCTTTATACCAGCACTAAGAGAAATATTTAGTATACCTGCTTTACCAACAGAAAACATATTAGAATTAGTAGCAATAATACTTGCTCCACTTGCTATTGTTGAAATATTTAAACTGCTAAAAATCAATACTACAAAAGACGAATAAACTATTGACAAATCCAATATTTTAATGGATAATAGATGTAAAGTTACAAAGGAGGAAAAAAATAAATGTACGTATTTAATAGGATTACAGTAAATCCACAATTACCAAAGAGAATTGAAAAATTATCAACTATTGCTAACAACTTATGGTGGTCTTGGAACACAGAATTTTTAAGACTATTTCGTCAAATAGACCAAGACTTATGGGAAAAGTGTGGAAAAAACCCTGTAAAATTCTTAAAAGAAGTTTCACAAGATGCATTAGAGAGAGCTACTAAAGATTTACAATTTTTAAAAGACTATGATAAAAATGTAGAAAATTTTGAAAACTATATGAATAGTAACAATACTTGGTTTGCAAATAAATATCCAGAAAATAAAAATGATTTAATAGCATATTTTTCAGCAGAATATGGACTAGATGAAACAATACCAATATACTCTGGTGGATTAGGAATTCTATCAGGAGACCACTTGAAATCAGCAAGTGATTTAGGTATTCCACTAGTTGCAGTAGGACTATTATATAAAAACGGATATTTTCACCAAAAAATCAATGGACGAGGAGAACAAGAAACAGAATATCATGACATTGATTTATTTGACTTGCCAATACACCCAGTAAAAAATGAAGAAGGGGAAGATTTAACTATTTATATTAAATTCCCTAAAAGAAGAATTTACTTAAAAGTATGGCAAATTGATGTAGGTAGAGTAAAATTATATTTACTAGATTCAGATATAGAAAAAAATAATCCAGAAGACAGAGATGTAACATTGCGTCTATATGGTGGAGACCAAGAAATGCGTATTAGACAAGAAATCGTTCTAGGTATGGGAGGAGTGAACCTATTAACAAGAGCACTACAACTAAAGCCAACATTATACCATATGAATGAGGGACATTCATCTTTCTTAATTTTGGAATTGATAAAAAATGTTATTGCAGAAAAACAAGTATCTTTTGATATTGCAAAAGATATTGTATCAGCTATGACAGTATTTACAACACACACACCAGTTCCAGCTGGAAATGATATATTTCCAATTTCACTAGTAGAAAAATATTTCAAAGACTTCTGGCCAAGAATTGCAATTTCTCGCGAAGAATTTTTAAAAATGGGAATGAAACCATGTGAAGATTTAGAACCAGGATTTAATATGGGAATATTAGCTCTAAAAGTAGCAGGAAAGAAAAATGGAGTAAGTAAATTACATGGAGCAGTTTCAAGAGAACTATTTGGGGAGGTATGGCCAGAAATTGCAGCAAATGAATCACCAATAGGTTATGTTACAAATGGAATTCATACTTGTTCTTGGCTTGCACCAAATCTGAAACAATTATATAACAAATACTTAATTCCATATTGGCAAGATAAAATCCAATATAACTATGTATGGGAAAAAATTAAAAATATCCCAGACGATAAATTATGGGAAGCACATCAAAATAGAAAAGAAAAATTGATAAATGTTGTAAAAGAAAGTACAATAGAAAGATTAAGACGTTCAGGATATAGTTATGAAGAAATTCATTCTATTGTTTCAAAATTAAATAAAGATGCATTAACAATAGGATTTGCAAGAAGATTTGCTACATACAAAAGAGCAACTTTAATATTTAAAGATTTAGAAAGAATGACACAAATTCTAAATGATAGTGATAGACCAGTACAATTTATATTTGCAGGAAAAGCACACCCAGCAGATAAAGAAGGACAAGACTTAATAAAATATATACATGAAATATCAATGATGCCACAATTTAAAGGTAAAATATTTTTATTAGAAAATTACAATATTGCTATGTCAAGATATCTTGTTAGTGGTGTAGATGTATGGTTAAATAATCCAAGAAGACCAATGGAAGCATCAGGAACAAGTGGACAAAAAGCATCAGTTAATGGCGTTATAAACTTTAGTGTATTAGACGGCTGGTGGGCAGAAGCATATAACCAAAAAAATGGATGGAAAATAGGATTTAATAGTGACTATGAATCTTATGAAGCACAAGATATGACTGATAGTCAAAATATGTATGAAACATTAGAAAACAAAATTATACCTATTTATTATCAAAAAGACAAAAATGGTTTATCAAAGCAATGGGTAGAAATGATGAAAGAATCAATAATTTCTACAGGAGGCAACTACAGTACAGCTAGAATGCTTACAGATTATACAGAAAAATACTATATACCATTATGCAATTTACACCGTAAATATTATGAAGACTTAGGTAGTGTAACAGAATTTAATTCTTGGAAAAAAGAAATTTATAATAGTTGGAAAGATATTTCAATTACGCAAACTGATAACTTAGATGATATAGTAGTTGATGCAGGAAATGAATTAGAAGTAAAATGTCAAGTAAATTTAGCAAATATATCACCAGATTATGTAACAGTAGAATGCTATTATGGAAAAATATTAGAAGATGGAGTAGTAGAGGATATTCAAATTGTACCAATGAAATATAAAAATGGAGAATACACAGCTAAAATAGAATTAAAAACAGGTGGCAACTATGGATATACATTCCGTATAATGCCAAAACATGAAATGTTATTAGAACCAGCAAATATGAACCTAATTAAATGGGTCACTAAAAACTAACACATAAAAGAAAGGTAAATTATGGAAAGAGTACGTTTGGGGGATAGAATTCTACCAACATATACAAAAGGTGAAGAAATTTTTAATATGACATCTCACATTGTAGGAGCAGTTTTAGGGGTTGTTGCTACAACCCTTTGTGTTATACTTGCAGCATTACATCATAATGTGTATGGAATAATAAGTGGAGCAATTTATGGAACTACTATGATTTTATTATATACAATGTCTAGTATTTATCATGGATTAAAACCAGACATGTTTTCAAAAAGAGTATTTCAAGTATTAGATCATTGTTCAATATTTTTACTAATAGCAGGCTCATATACACCATTTTGTTTATCAAGTTTTGTACCAACTTATCCTGTGATAGGCTGGACAATATTTGGAATTATATGGTTTATGGCGATATTAGGAATAACATTAAACTCAATAGACATAAAAAAATTTAAAATATTTTCAATGATATGCTATTTAGGAATGGGCTGGTGTATTATATTTACAGCCAATTTATTGCCAGAATTGATAGAAACAGAGGGAATTATACTATTAGTAGCAGGAGGAATTGCATATTCTATTGGAGCACTATTATATGGAATTGGAAAAAAACATAAATGGATGCACTCAATTTTCCATCTATTTATATTATTAGGAAGCTTATTACAATTCTTCTGTATTTTATTATATGTAATGTAAAAAAAAAGAGATGAAACTTTAAACTCAAGTTTCACCTCTTTTTTATTTCACAATTTTCTTTGTATAATCTAAATTAGCTGAAGATGCAAACTCATATCCAAGAGTATATATATTAGTAGCAAAAATGTCCTTTTTTAACATTTGCATTAAATATTTATTATTACAACTATCTTCAAATTTTTTAACAGAAGTAATAACCTGCAATTTAGGATTTGCTTTTACAATTTCGGATAATAAAAACTCTCCTCGTTCATTCATACCTAAAACACGAATATATGGATTTACTTTTTTTGAATTTTGCATATCCTTTTTGGTAATTTCAAGTAGGGCATATAGTAAAATTCTTTGTATACGAGTATTAGTATAGCGTTTTGATTTTACAATATCTAAAAACTCTACAATACTATTACAAGAATTAGCTGCTTTCTTTAAAATATTTTCTAAACCTTCATTTACATCAGGAAGATTGGCAATTTCTTCAAGAGACATCTTTCTAAGAGCATATAAAATTTCTTTTTCAAAACTAGAAATATCAGAAACAATATGTCCAACCTTAATATTATCCATCAAAATAGAATAACTTTCTTTTGGCATTATATTAGCAAGAACTTTAAAGTTTCCACTTTTTACAATATTTCTAATAGCTGTACTACTAACAATATTTCCAGAAATCCCAGCACTATTATAATCTGCTTCAATTCGTTCAATAGCATGAGGAACTAAATGGCTATCAATTAGTTTTAAAGCTTTTAAATATTCAATTCCGAGAATATTATTAGGTGAAGAAAGAATATTTGAATATCTGCGTACATTATTTAAATACATCATTAAAGCATTTTCTCTTGCTTTAGGAAATGAAATACCTGTACTTAATTCATGAGCTAGTATATTTTTATAAGCCTTTGGTTCATTATATAATACTGTTGCAATTTCATCTAATATTTGAATATCAGGACATTCTGCTCCAAAACTAATATCATCAACAACTTTTAAAGAATCTAAAATTTGCATGGCACCATAGGCAAAGTTTTCTGCACTAGAGATAGCATATATGACTGGTAATTCAAGAACTAAATCAACGCCATTTTTTATTGCCATTTGAGCTTTAGACCATTTATCAACTAGAGAGCAGGAACCTCTTTGTGTAAAATTTCCACTCATAACGCATACAGTATATCTGCATTTAGCAATTTGTTTACTTTGTTCTATATGATAAGTATGTCCATTATGAAAAGGATTATATTCTGCGACAACACCCAAAACTCTACTCATTTTTTACACCTCACTAAAAAAAAATCAAAAAAAGATATTGTAATGTTTTTAAATTATTGATATAATCGTATCATAAAATATGGAAAAATACAAATTTAATTATTTATGAAGAGGATAACATGGATAAAGTTACAATTTATACAGATGGAGCTTGTTCAGGAAACCCTGGCCCAGGCGGATGGGGAGCAATCTTAATGTATGGTGATAACAAGAAAGAAATATCAGGTGGAAAAAAAGAAACTACAAATAATGTAATGGAACTTACAGCAGCTTTGCAAGCTTTGAAACAATTAAAATACCCCTGTGAAGTAGAACTATATAGTGATAGTGCTTATCTTGTAAATGGATTTTCAAATGGATGGATATATAACTGGAAAAAAAATAATTGGAAAACAGCAAATAAAGAGCCAGTAAAAAATCAAGAAATTTGGGAAGAATTATATAATATGACACAAATTCACAAAATAACATTCATTAAAGTTAAAGGGCACAGTGACAATGAATATAACAACAGATGTGACGAATTAGCTAGAGAAGCAATAAAGCAACAAACTTTTTAACAACAGATAAAAAGGAGAGAGGTACATATGGAAACATTTGCAGATTATATATTAAATGAAAAAAATCTGGGTTCAAAAATGGAAATAGTTTATTATCTGGCAAAAAAAGAAGGAGTATTTTTTGAAAAACCAGTTATTTTTAAAACCGAAATACTAAGATTATTTTTAAACAGTATAGATTTACGGTTTAGATAATAATTTGTTGTTAACAGCGTGTTTATTAGCAAACTGCAAAAAAATCAAGATTTCAAATAATAAAGAAAAAATAAAATCATATGCATATGAAGGTGCACAATATTTATCAAGTATTGGATTTGATGAACATTTTTGTGCAATATGTGAAGGAATAAATAGATATCACAGCCAAGAGCATAGAGAAAAAGAAAGTGATGTCTTAGAATTAGTAGATAACTTTGGAGCAATGTTATTAGATAGACCAGAAAGAATAGGAATGCAAGTTGATGAAGCATTAGTCCTTTTACAGTATCGCAATTTAAAAGATGTGTATAATAGGTACTTATATCAATTTATAGATTTTATAAATGATTTAGAAAATATAAAAATAAAACAAGAAAGAAAAGAATTAACACCACTTGAATTATTAGTTAAAATTTATAGAGAGACAGAAGATATAAAGCAGTTTATAACAGCAGTTGTTTATGAATATGAAGCAAAAGTAGATGACGAAATTTTTAGAATTAAGAGTAATGAATTCTTTAAATCTCGCAAAAACAAAAAACAACTAGAAGAAGGAAATCCTAATAGACCACTATTTAGTGAAGAAATAACTAAAAAAGTTATAGGAGAATTGATAAATAAAAAGAAATAAAAATTGCCCCAAAGGATATACTTTGGGGCAATAAAGGAGAAAAAGATGTACGAAATATTTGCTGATTTACATGTTCATATAGGAAGAGCAGAAAATGGAAAACCAATAAAAATAACAGCAGCAAAATCATTGAATTTTGCAAATATTGCTAAAGAATGTGAAACAAGAAAAGGAATACAAGTCGTTGGAATTATAGACTGTGCTTCGCCATATGTAATTGAAGATATAGAAAAATTCTTAAAAAATGGAGATGCATACGAACTAAAAGATGGAGGAATTATATATAAAGAAAAAGTATGTATTTTATTAGGTAGTGAAGTAGAAACATCAGAAATAGGTAGAAATGGAAAATGCGGAAGTGCTCATAATATATGCTTTTTTCCTCATTTGAAAGATATAAAGGCTTTTTCAAATGAAATGAGTCATCACATAAAGAATATAACATTAAGTACACAAAGATCAGATTTGTCAGGATATGACCTTATTGATATTGTAAAAAAATATAATGGTATTTTGATACCGGCACACGTATTTACACCATTTAAAAGCTATTATGGAAATTGTGTAGATAGAATGAAAGATATTTTTAAGGAAAAATATGATGAGATATTTGCAGTTGAATTAGGATTAAGCTCAGATACAGAATTGGCAGATATGATTTCAGAATTAGAAAGCAAAACATTTGTAACAAATTCAGATGCACATTCACTTCCAAAAATTGCAAGAGAATATAATAAGATGTTAGTAGAAGATATTTCTTTTAAAGAAGTGGTAAAAGCATTAAAAAACGAAGATGGAAGAAAAATATTAGCTAATTATGGATTAGATCCAAAATTAGGAAAGTATCATAGAACATATTGTGATAATTGCGAAAAAACAATAGAAACAAAAGAACCAGTTGAAGTATGTCCATATTGTGGAAGTAATCAAGTAACATTTGGAGTTTTTGATAGAATTGAATTGATAAAAGATAAGCCAAAAAGCAAAAGCCCAAAAACGAGACCACCATATATTTATCAAGTACCATTAGGATTTATCCCAGGAGTAGGAGGAAAGACAGTTGAAAAACTGTTGGATACTTTTGAAACAGAAATGAATATTTTGCATAAATTAGAAAAAGACGATATAGAAGCAGTTGTTGGAGAAAAAATAGCAAATAAAATAGAAGAATCTAGGACAGGAAAAAGCAAAGTCCACTCAGGTGGTGGCGGAAACTATGGAAAAATTGAATAAATAAATAGGAATAAAAAACGCTTTATTGAATACACATTATGTAAGAAATATGTGTATCAGTGAGGCGTTTTTATGGAATTTATAAAAAAACATATAATGGAAAACTATAAAGAATATATAATAATGATGATATTTTTTGTTGCAGGGATTTTTTTAGGAGTTTTTTTTATAAACCAAGCAAAAGAGACACAAAAAACAGAGATTCAACAGTATCTTGGAGAATTTGTAAATGATTTAAAAAGCATAGATAATATAAATCAAGGAGAAGTTCTAGTATCAAGTATAAAAGATAAAATCTGGATAACAATTAGTATTTGGTTTTTTGGAACAACTATTATTGGAATACCAATTGTATTTGGACTGGTAATATATAGAGGATTTTGCTTAGGATATACAATTGCTATATCAATTTCTCTGATGGGATTTACTAAAGGATTTTTATTTGTACTTATAACATTATTACTGCAAAATATATTATTTATACCAGCACTAATGGGACTGTCAGTAAGTGGTTTTAAATTTTACCAGTCAATAATTAAAGATAGAAGAAAAGAAAACATTAAAATTTCATTGATAAGACATACTATTTTATCAATCTTAATGTTAGCAATAATGATAATTTCTTCTACAATAGAAGTATTCATTTCAACAAACTTACTAAGAATCTTTATAGGATATTTTTAGAGGCAAGAAAAATTTGAAAAAATTTAAAAAAATCTATTTACTTTTTTAAAATAGTTTGATATAACATATATAAATTTATGTAAATGTATGTTAACAAAATGTAGGGGGAAATAACATGGAAAAACAGATAAAACTTTTTTTAAAATTTATTGAAACAGAAAAAAAATTATCAAATAACACACTACAATCATATAGAAGAGATTTGCAACAATTCCAAGATTATTTAAATGAAAATAGTATACGTTATACTCATGTACATGAAGAACATATAAAAAATTATATTGAAGAATTACAAAAAATAGGAAAAAAACCTTCTACAATATCTAGATGTATTGCATCTATTAGGTCTTTTTATCAATTCTTAGTTAGAAAATCTAAAGTAAAAGAAGACCCAACAGAAAAAATTCAATCACCAAAAATAGAAAAAAGAGTACCTAGTGTATTAACTTCTAAAGAAGTAGAACTATTATTAGAGCAACCAGATGATGTAGACTTAAAAGGAATTAGAGATAAAGCAATGCTAGAATTTGCTTATGCTACCGGTATGCGTGTTACTGAAATTATATCATTAAATATGGACGATATTCATATTGATGAAGGATATGTAGTTTGTAAAAATGGTTCTAAACAAAGAACTATTCCATTAGGAAAAATGTGTGAAAAAGCATTAACAGAATATATAGATCATGCAAGAAATGCATTGATAAAAAGAGATAATGAAAAAGCTTTATTTGTTAACATAAATGGTCGCAGATTAACAAGACAAGGATTTTGGAAGATTATTAAATATTATAAAGAACAAGCACACATAGAAAAAGATATAACACCACATGTATTAAGACATTCATTTGCAACACATTTATTACAAAATGGTGCTGATTTAAAAGCAATTCAAACAATGCTTGGACATTCTGATATTTCATCTACACAAGTATATATGCAATTTCAAGATACAGGATTAAAAGATGTATATCAAAAAGCACATCCAAGAGCATAAAAATAGTTTTTCAAATATTTATAAAGAATAAAAAATCGATAACATGAAGTTATCGATTTTTATGTTTTGGCTGGGCTGGCTAGATTCGAACTAGCGCATGCCAGAGTCAAAGTCTGGTGCCTTACCGCTTGGCTACAGCCCAATGTGTATGGGGTGGAAGATGGGACTCGAACCCACGGTCTCCAGTGCCACAAACTGGCGCGTTAACCAACTACGCTACATCCACCATGGCCACGTGCTGATTGATTGGCACTTTACTATTGTACTATATTTTATTAAGATTTGTCAACTGCTTTTTGGAAATTTTCATAATTTGCTTTTCTTTTTATAAAATGTTATACTAGGAAATAATAATTAAGAAGGGAGAAATCGTATAATATCGTTATTATATGTAAATATAAAATGAATATTCAAAAAATAAAACAGGCACGGAACAAGCATAATAGGAAAACAAATACAATATCAAGAAGAAATAACATCAACACATTTAGTAGCAAAAGAAATAGCAAATGACGAAAACAACAATGGAAAAATAATATTGGCAGAAATTCAAACACAAGGAATAGGAACAAAAGGCAGAAATTGGTATACAGGAAAATACAATAATATTGCAATGAGTATTATATTACGTCCAACTGTTACAATAAAAGAATTAGATGGACTAACTAAAGACATAGCAATTAGTGTGCAAAAAACAATAAAAAAACTATATGGATATGATTTAACAATAAAAGAGCCTAATGATTTGTTATTAAATGGGAAAAAAATATGTGGGATTTTAACTGAAATTAACACAATATCAGGAAAAATTAACTATTTAATTATTAGTTTAGGCTTTAATGTAAATGAGGACAGATTTTCAGAAGAAACTAAAAATCTTGCAACATCACTAAAAAAAGAATATGGAAAAGAATTTGAAAGAGAAGAAATTATAAAAGAATTTATTGAAATATTAGAAAATAATATTATTAGAAAAATAGGACTAGAATTGAAGTGAACCCCAATTAGTTCACAAGAAAAAAAAGAGCTTATGTGATAAAATAACACTTATCGAAAGGTAGGTGTTATTTTTATGGGAAAACATTACTCAGAT
>CANQOU010000025.1 GCA_947625565.1 uncultured Clostridia bacterium | reverse complement strand
CAAGCTATGAGACATATTCCTATGACAATGGAAGATTGGGAAAAAAGATTAAATGGATTTTTAACATTATGGGATCATGAAATTTTAAAAGACAATGGAAAAATATCTGCTGAAATGGCAAAACTTCATGCTGAAACAGAATTTGAAAAATACAGAATAGTGCAAGATCAAATTTATATTTCAGATTTTGATGAACTTTTGATGCAAACAAAAGATATAAAAAATAATGAAAATAAAAAAACAGTTGATTGATTGAAATATAAAAATGCTAATTTTTTGTTGATAAATCAACAGTTTTAAAGAAAATATTGTGTGTCGATAAATTGCATACTCAGAGGCGATTTCAAATTATGACCACATTATATCTGATAAGAAACTTCAAATTCATGAAAATAAAGTAACACAGAGAAAAATCAGATTGAGTTGGGATTTACCAAATTTAGAACTAAAGCCATACAAGAATGGTAATCAGGAACAAATTAAATTTATTTATGATTTAAAAAAGGAAGTTTATCAAAAATATGTAGAAAATATTTATGAAGAGTGGAACGAAGAAATCCAAAAGAAACTATTTAATAAATTTATGAAAAAAAATTCAAAGAATATAGAACTTATGATGAATTAGTACGGATTTTACAACGGAAAAGAAATAGAGAATAATACCTTTGAAATAGGAAATATTTGTATAAAACCAGAGTATCAAAACAAAGGAATTGGAACAGCAATATTAAAAGAGATTATATTTGAGAACAAAGATAAAAACATAAAATTACAAGTATTTAAAATAAATAAAAGAGCAATTAAGTTATATGAGAAAATGGATTTGAAAAAACAGATGAAAATAAAACACATTTTACATATAAAAAATATTTAAGGTAAGGAGAAATATATGATATTAAAAAATAAATTAAATATAGATGATGAATTAGAACTTGCTAAAGAGGAAGAAAGAATAACAAAATTAAAAGCAATAGAATTATTTGAAACTGGAAAATTAGAAGAATTTGAAATTGGAACTTTTCAAGGCTTATCTCAAATTCACAAATATTTATTTGAAGAAATATCCGAATTTGCAGGAAAGATAAGAACAGAAAATATTTCTAAAAATAACTTTAGATTTGCTTCGTCAATGTATTTGGAAGAGGCATTAAAAAAAATAAATAAAATGCCGCAATCAAATTTTGATGAAATTATAGAAAAATATGTTGAAATGAATATTGCTCATCCATTTAGAGAAGGAAATGGGAGAAGTACAAGAATTTGGCTAGATATGATTTTGAAAAAGGAGCTTGGCAAAGTTGTTGATTGGAGCAAAATAGATAAAGAAGATTATTTATTAGCTATGGAAAGAAGTCCAATTAAAAATACAGAAATAAAGTTTTTGTTAAAAGAGGCTTTAACTGAAAAAACAAATGATAGAAAAGTTTATATGAAAGGTATTGATGCAAGTTATAGATATGAAGGATATAATTTGTATAAAGCAGAAGATTTAAAAAAATAATTAATGTGGTCTTAGTGTGCTAGTGCAGAGTAGGAAAGGTACTTGCGACACAAAAAGATAAGTTTACAGTATAAAGCGTTTCAAAAAATGAAAAAATGAAAAGGCCGGATGAGAAAATTTTTAAATTGCTTTTAGAAAGATATAATTTTAAACCAGAAGAATTTTTATTTATAGATGATGATGACACCAATAAAAGTTTTGATATCGCTAATAATGGACAAGTCTATGATAAAATAAGAACATAAAAAATTCTAAGTTTAAATATAGAATATCCGATACTAGCAAATTACACTGAAGATTTACTAAAAATTTCTGTAACAATATATTGAGGTGGAGAACAAAATGAAGTAGGTAATTTATCTATTTTAGGACACAACTATAAAAACTCAAAATTTTTTGAAAAACTTCCCAATATTCAAAAAAATGCAATAATGCAAATAACAGATTCAAAAGAAAGAACTTTAGAATATGAAGTATATGAAAAAATGGTAGTAAATCCAGATGATAATACATGCACAAGCTAATTAACAAATAGATATACAGGAGGTCACATTTATATACTATTATGAGAATTCAAAATAAAACTCAACCTAAAAGATTTGTAGCAAAGGCAAGAGCAGACTAAAAAGAGAAAAGCAAATGATAACGAAGAGAAGTTAATTTTGAAATGACTTCTTTTTTGTTATAAAAAATCAAACAAAATTGTGCAAAATTATATGATTTTTTTCTTTATTATGATACAATATGTATGTGCTAATTTATGGAATAAATTTTGGGATTTGGCAAATAAGAATGATAGAATTCATAATAAAATTGATAAAGTATTTAAAGTTTAAAAAACTAAAGAAATATGAGGGGAGAAAATATGGAAACAGATAAAGAAAAATCACAATTTGAAGCACTAAAAAAATTTTTCGATAATAATATGAAAATCAAAGAAATGATTTTAAAAATAGCTCCCACAGAAATGGATGACTATAATGAAGAAAGTAGAATTGAATATACTGACAAACTAGATAATGCATTAAAAGAAATTCAAAATATACTTTTTGATACTGCAAAAGAATTTAGTTTTGGAGAAGAAACAGAACAAATAATAAATGAAAATTTTGAAAAAAGACGAGAAGCACTTGTAATCTCCCACTATGAGCCAGGTTTGATACAAAAAATATATGATAAACAAATTTCTAGCATGAACGAAAAATTTATAGAAGAGGTAAAAGATAAATGTGTTGGATATATATTGGCTGATACACAAACCTTAGATAGTTTGTTAAATAAATCAGGAAGTGTAAATGAAGTCTTACATACAATGCATTCATATATTGTAAATAATGAACAAATAATGCAAGCTATGCCAGTATTAGCCAAAAAAACAAATGAGTTAAAAGAACCTATAATGCTATATGGAGAAGAGACAGAAATTTCAAAAAAAATATTTGAACAATTTCCATTTCAATCAGATTGTGGACCTACAGACATTATTTCAATGCAAAACAAAATCTTAATGATGGTTAGAGATAGAGGACATGCTTTAACATTAGATATAGATACAACTAATGAAAAAAGCTTTATAAAATATTTTATACCTAAAATATGTAATCGAAATATGATAGAAAAATTACCAGGAATAAATAAAATAACAAAAGCTGGAGCAACAGGAATGTTTGAAATTTCAGAAGAAATATTACCACAGAACTTATTTGACTTTATATCAAAAGTACCAACAGATTCTGATATAATAAGAGAAGACGAAGAAGAAACAGAAAATTTGACAGAAGACTTAGAAGAAAATTTAGAACAAGAAGAACAAGAATACATTTTTGAAGAAGAGGATGCAAAAGAATTAGCAATGGAACAAGGAAAAGATGGTAGAAGAATCACAAAAATACAAAAACTCCAACAAAAAATTAAAGAAGCAATACAAGATATTAAACAAAAGTTAAAATCAGAAAAATCAAAAGAAATAGGAGAAAATGAAAATGATAGAACTAGAGATGAGTGATGTTGCAAGAGAAACAATAGATGTAATAAACTACTTTAATCCCAATTTTATTGCAAAAATTTCAAGCACATTTTTAAACGGATTAAAAGAATTAGCCAAAAATTCAACAAAAATAACTCAAATAGATAAAACAAAGAAACTAAAAGAACAAAATATCTCAAAAGAAAGTAAAGACTTAATTTCACTTATATACTATAACTACATTGCAACAGAAGAAGAAAAAAGAAAATTAACCCAAATATGGAATGAAAACGAAATAGCCTATCAAAAAGAATTAAGTCAAAAATATAATATAGATAACTTATTTGAAAATAATAAAAAAGTAGAAGTACAAGAAACTGAAAACTTACCAGATATAATTAGAAAAGAAGGTATTATAGAAAAGATAAAAAAATTCTTACAAAAAATATTTTTTAAAAATAATCAATAGGGAAGGAAAGAAAACATGGAAAAATTAGTATTGATTGACGGAAATAGCATTATGAATAGAGCTTTTTATGGCATTATGGGAAGTAAAATGCTTACAACAAAAGATGGTAAATACACAAATGCTGTATATGGATTTTTAGCAATTTTATTTAAACTTATAGAAGATATAAATCCTGAATATATGGCAGTAGCATTTGACTTAAAAGCTCCAACAGCAAGACATAAGTTATATGAAGGATACAAAGCTACAAGAAAAGGAATGCCAGAAGAATTAGCAATGCAAATGCCTATGATAAAAGAAATACTAAGAGCTATGAATATTGATATTATTGAAAAAGAAGGATATGAAGCAGATGATATATTAGGAACATTAGCAAGATTTGGAGAAGAAAAAGGACTAGAAGTTACAATACTTTCAGGAGATAGAGATACTTTTCAATTAGCAACAAACCATATTACTATTAGAATTCCACACACAAAAGGAGGAAAAACAGAAACAGATTTATATGATGAAAGCAAAATAATTGAAACATATGGAATTAAACCAAAACAACTGATAGAAGTAAAAGGACTACAAGGAGATACATCAGACAATATTCCAGGTGTTCCAGGAATTGGAGAAAAAACGGCATTAAAACTAATTCAAGAATATCAAACAATAGAAAATTTGTATAAAAAATTAGAAGCTGGAGAAACAGACCTTAAAGGAAAACAAAAAGAAAATATAGAGAATAATAAAAAATTAGCAGATTTATCAAAAACATTAGGAACAATAAATACACAAGTTCCAATAGAAGATACATTAGAACAATTAAGAGTAGAAGAATGGAATAAACAAGAAGTATATAGAATATTCAAAGAACTAAATTTTAAAAGATATATTGAAAGATTTAATTTAGAAAATGGCGAAAACGAGAATAGATTAGAAGTTAAACCAAAAACAATAGAAGAAATATATCAAATTAAAGAAAATCAAATACAAGAAGCAATAGAACAAATAAAAAATACAAACAAAATAATATTTGAAATAGAAACTGTTCCAAATGATGCTCCAGAAAAGATTATAAAAGAACAAATAACAGCTATTAGTATCTATATAGATCAAACAGTATATATAATTGATTTAAAACAAAAAAATAATATACAGGAATTAAAAGAAGTATTTGAAAATAAAAATATACAAAAAGTAGGAATTCATTTAAGCAAAACATATATATTATTAAAACAAGAAGGAATAAAAATAAATGGACTATCTTTTGATGCTAAAATTGCAGCATATTTATTAAATCCAACAAATAACAAACTAAAATTAGAAGAAATAGCAGAAGATGAACTTGGAATAGTGCTAGAAGACTATATTGGAAAATTACCAGAACAAGATAAACAGATAAATCTATTCGAAATGGAAGAAAATAATAAAGAAGAAGAAAATAAAAAATACAAGAATGAAGAACTAGCATTTAGAACATATCTAATATCAAAATTAGAAGTAAAACTAACTGAAAGATTAGAAGAAATAGGAAATTTATCACTTTTTAAAGATATTGAAATACCAACAATTGAAGTTTTATCAGAAATGCAATGGAATGGAATATATGCAAATAAAGAACAATTAGAAAAATTTGGAGATACACTAAAAGAACAATTAGAAATAAAAACCAAAATCATTTATGAAATGGCAGGAGAAGAATTCAATATAAATTCAACAAAACAATTAGGAGAAATTCTATTTGAAAAGAAGAAATTGCCAATAATTAAGAAAACAAAAAATGGATATTCAACAGATGTAGATGTATTAGAAAAATTAAGAAAAGAAGACCCAATAATTGAAGAGATTTTAGATTATAGGCAACTAATGAAATTAAATTCTACTTATGTAGAAGGATTAAAACCATACATTAATCCTGTAACAAAGAGAATTCATTCATTTTTTCACCAGACAATTACAGCAACAGGAAGAATAAGCTCAACAGAACCAAACTTACAAAATATTCCAACTAGATTTGAATTAGGAAAACAAGTAAGAAAAATATTCGAACCAGAGCAAGGAAAAGTATATATTGATGCAGATTATTCACAAATTGAGTTAAGAGTATTAGCACATATTTCAAAAGATACACATATGATACAAGCATTTAAAAATAATGAAGATATTCATAAACAAGCAGCATCAAAAGTATTTAAAACACCAATGGAGGAAGTAAGTAAAGAACAAAGGTCAAGTGCTAAAGCAGTCAATTTTGGAATTGTATATGGAATAAGTGATTTTGGGCTAAGTGAACAATTAGGAATAAGTAAAAAACAAGCAAAGCAATATATAGATGAATATTTATCAGAATATCAAGGAATAAAAAACTATATGGACAATATAACAGAAGAGGCAAAAAATAAAGGATATGTAGAAACATTATTTCACAGAAGAAGATATATTCCAGAATTACAATCTAAAAACTATATGGTAAGACAATTTGGCTCAAGAGCAGCAATGAATACTCCAATTCAAGGAACAGCAGCTGATATTATGAAAATTGCTATGATTAGAGTATATCGTCAAATACAAGAAAAACAACTAAAAGCTAAAATTGTTTTACAAGTACATGATGAAATGATGATTGAAACACCTAAAGAAGAAATACAAGAAATAAAACAAATATTAAAAAATGAAATGGAAACTGCAGTCAGTTTAACTGTACCACTAATTGCAGATATATCAGAAGCAAATAATTGGTATGACTGCAAATAAAACAAAAGGAGAGATTACAATTAAAAAATACACATATATATTTGTAATTGTCCTAATAATTATTAACATATTACTGATAGGACCATTACAAATCAAGACAAAAGTAATGAAACTGATATATCCAAAGAAATACGAAAACTTTGTAAAATTATATGCAGAACAATATCAGGTAAATGAAAATCTAATTTATGCAATTATAAAAGCAGAAAGTAACTTTGAGCCTAAAGCTGTATCTAAAAAAGGAGCTAAAGGTTTAATGCAGTTAATGGAGGAAACAGCTCAAGACGTTGCAACTAAGATAGAAAATAAAATAATGCCAGAAAATATTAGTGACAAGCTATTAGACGTTGATACTAATATTGAATTAGGAACAAAATATATTTCAATATTATTGGAAAGATATAAATATATTGAAATAGCTCTAGTAGCATATAATGCAGGAATTGGAACAGTAGATTCATGGATAGAAAAAGGAATAATAAAAAAAGATGGTACAGACATAGAAAATGTACCATACAAAGAAACAAATCAATACGTTAGAAAAATTTTGAGAGATTATAAAATTTATCAAAATCTATACTAAATACTAGACAAATGAAAAAAAATGCAATAAAATAAGATAAAAGAATAGAATAAAAGGAAGGACCATTTTATGATAGAACAACTTATCTTTGCAGTGATAACACTGGGTATATTTGCATATTTTTTCTATAATATCATTAAAAACAATGATACAAGCTATGTGACTGTTATAATTTTGCAAGCAGTAGCACTGATATTAAACTTCTTTGAAGTAATATTTAAGATAAAGATAAACTGGATATTTATAATAATAAAATATATCATAGGAATATTTATCCCTGTTGCAATAATGATACTTGAAAAATATAATATACCATTCACTGAAATTATCGATATTACAAAAGCAAACATATATCTAAAATTTGGAGATAATAAAAGAGCAAAACAAGCATTGATACATTTAGTTACTAAATACCCAGAAAATTATCAAGGACACAAAAGATTAGCTGAAATATATGAAAGTGAAGGTGGCATGAGAAAAGCCATTGATGAATATGTACAAGCAATAGATATTCATAAAAGAGACTATGATTCATATTTTAAAGTTGCCCAATTATTAAATGGATTTGATAAGCAAGACGAGGCAGCTGAAATGTTGACAAATTTATTGAAGAAAAAACCAGACTATTGTGAAGCAAGCTTATTACTAGGAGATATTTTATATCAAAAAGAAATGTATAAAGAAGCAACTAGTATTTATCAAGAAGCATTGCGCCATAATCCAGCTAATTATGATTTATATTATAATCTAGGAATAGCATATACAATGTTAAATGATTTTGAAAATGCAAAAATTTGTTATGAAAAAGCAGCAGAGATAAACCATTTATTATATAATGCAAAATATTCACTAGCAGAAATTGCTTTAATATACAAAGAAATAGAAGAAGCACAAAAATATTTTATGCAGGTAATTGAAGACGAAGAACTAGCACCAGATGCATATTTTGAACTAGCAAAAATTGAGCTAATAAAGGGAAATAAAGATACAGCAATTCAATATGCAAATACAGCAATTGATGCAAATGCAAAAAAAATAGTACCTAAAATAAAGAATGAGCCAATGTTTATTCCGATACTTTCGAAAATAGCAATACCATTTAACTTAGAAAATCAAGAAGAAAAGGAAGAAGAACAAAAAATTAGTGAAAAAGGAATCAAAGCTAAAGAACATCTTGAAAAAATGTTTGAAATTACTAAACAACTAGGATATACAGATATTGAAATGCTAAATAGAAATAAAGACAAAAAGCAAAAAAATGAAGAAGAAATACAATTAAATGATATGCAAGAAAAATATAGAGAATATTAAAAAATAGGAGCAGTAGCTTCTATTTTTTTTGTTCTAATTATTGTACGCAAAAACATATATATTACAAAAAAGAAATGAGGTTAGAAAAATGATTACTAAATTTGCAATTATTGGTGGTGATTTACGCATGATAAAATTAGCAAAATTACTTGCAAAAGATAAAAAGTTAGTATATACTTATGCCATAGAAAAAGCACAAGAATTAGAACAAAATGAAAACATAATGAAAAGTAAAACACTTCAAGAAATCAGTCAAACTGCAGAAATTCTAATTGCACCAATTCCTTTTTCACATGATGGAATTTATATAAATACACCACTTAGTGAAACACAAATAAAGATAGAAGAACTATTTGAAACTATGCAAAACAAAAAAATAATAGCAGGAGCTATATCTTCTCAAATTCAAGAAAAAGCCCAAAAACAAAATATTAAAATAATAGACATTATGAAACAAGAACAATTAACAATTTTAAATACAATTGCAACAGCAGAAGGAGCAGTTGAAGTAGCTATTTCCAATACAGATATAAATATACAAGGAAGTAATATACTTATTTTAGGGTTTGGAAGAGTAGCTAAAATGACAGCTAAAAAATTTAAATTACTTGATGCAAATGTTACTTGTGCAGCTAGAAAACAAGAAGATATTAGTTGGATAGAGGCATATGGATATAATGCAATCAATATAAACAAACTTGTAGGGATAATAGATCAATATGATATTATAATAAATACAGTCCCACAAATCATTATAACAAAAGAACATATAAAAAATATAAATAAAGAATGTCTTTTAATTGATTTAGCATCAAAGCCAGGTGGATTTGATACAAAAGAAATTGAAAGTCAAGATTTAAGATATATTTGGGCTTTGGCATTACCAGGAAAAGTTGCACCAACTACAACAGCAAAATACATTAAAGATACAATATATAATATATTAGATAATTAGAAAGAAGGAAAGTAAAATGATAGAAATAATGCAATCACTCATATTAGGAATTGTGCAAGGACTAACAGAACTGTTACCAATTTCAAGCTCAGCACATTTAAATCTAATACCATGGATATTTAATTGGGAAATACCAGAAAGCTTTGATGTAGCTCTACACTTTGGTACTTTATTAGCAATTGCTATCTTTTTTTGTAGAGATTGGATTAGTTTAATAAAAGGTGGGTATAAACAAGTTGTAAAAAAAGAAAAATCAGTAGAAGGAAGAATGTTTTGGTATATTGTAATAGCTACAATACCAGGTGGGGCAATTGGCTTTTTACTAGATCATTTTATAGGAGATAGCTTGGCAAAAATGCCATTGCTAATAGCAATAGCACTTATTGTTATGGGAATAATTTTATATATTGTAGATAAAAAAGCACCAACAAAAACAAAGTATGAAGAAATGACATTTAAACAAACTTTTTTAATAGGACTATCACAAGCTTTAGCATTTATACCAGGTGTTTCACGTTCAGGTGTAACAATGACGACAGGAAGAATTATGGGAGTTGAAAGAGAATCAGCAGCAAAATATTCATTTATGCTATCAGCACCTATTGTTTTAGGAGCAACGTTATATAAATTCAAAGACTTTGTATTCAATATACCATTTGTAGTAGGAGTAGTTGCAAGCTTTGTTGTAGGCTTATTAGTAATTAAATTCTTACTACAATATTTACAAAAAGGTAGCTTTAAAGTTTTTGCGATATATAGAGTAATTGTAGGATTAGCAATTATTGGTTTATACATAACAAGAATATAAATATACAAAAGAAAGGAATGGTGAATATGGCAAATATAAAAGTAAACTTCAAACATGCAAATATTACAAAAAAAATGATAGGAGAATATGCAAAAAAAGTAAAAGAAATACATGAAGAATTAAATGACAGAGCAAATGACCCCAAAGACTTTGTAGGATGGCTAGATTTACCAACAAATTATGATAAGAATGAATTTAAAAGAATAAAACAAGCAGCTAAAAAAATAGCAAAAGAATCAGAAATATTAGTTGTAATTGGAATAGGAGGCTCATATTTAGGAGCAAGAGCAGTAATAGAAAGTTTAACAAATACTTTTTATAATCTTTTACCAGAAAAGCAAAGAAAATATCCACAAATTCTATATGTAGGAAATAATTTAAGCTCTAACTATTTAAATGATTTGATTGAATATATAGGAAACAAGGATTTTTCAGTTAATGTAATATCAAAATCTGGAACTACAACAGAACCAGCAATTGCATTTAGAATTTTTAGAGAAATTTTAGAGAATAAATATGGAATAGATGAAGCTCGTAGTAGAATTTATGCAACTACAGACAAAGAAAAAGGAGCTCTTAAAACATTAGCTGAAAATGAAGGATATGAACAATTTGTTGTACCAGATAATATAGGTGGTAGATATTCTGTTTTAACTGCAGTAGGATTATTACCAATTGCAACAGCAGGAATAAATATAGATAAATTATTGAAAGGTGCAAAAACAGCACAAGATAGATTTGATGACCCAGATATTAAATATAATCAATGTTATCAATATGCAGTTGTTAGAAATATCATACATAAAAAGTTGAAGAAAAATGTAGAGATATTGGTTAATTATGAACCTAAAATGCACTATTTTACTGAATGGTGGAAACAATTATATGGAGAAAGTGAAGGAAAAGACAAGAAAGGACTTTTCCCAGCAGGAGTTGATTTTACAACAGATTTACATTCTATGGGTCAATATATTCAAGATGGAAGGAGAGACCTATTTGAAACTGTTATATCAATAAAAACTCCACAAAATGATATTATAATAAATCCAGATGACGATAATTTGGATGGACTAAACTATCTAGCTGGAAAAACAATGGACTATGTTAATAAAAAAGCTATGGAGGGAACAATTCAAGCTCATAGTACAGGAGATGTACCAAATATTATTATTGAAATGAACAAATTAGATGAAGAAAATATAGGAGAATTGATATATTTCTTTGAAAAAGCCTGTGCAGTATCAGGAATGATACTTGAAGTTAATCCATTTAATCAACCAGGAGTAGAAGAATATAAAAAGAATATGTTTCATTTATTAAAAAAACCAGGATATTAAAAGAAGGTAATACAAAATGATATTTGAATGTGATTTTAAATCAGGAGTAAAAGATATAGGAAAAAATAACCTAATAAAAAATAAATCCATACTAGAAATGTTTGAAAATATAGGAGGCTACCATTCTGATTTAGCAGGATTTGGAGCAAATGATATTCAAACAACAAAGCTAGCATGGATTTTATTGGGATGGAAATTACAAGTTATAAAAAGACCTAAATATGGACAAGCTATACATGTAAAAACATGGGGAAGAGATTTAAGCAGAATACATACTTACCGTGATTTTGAAATGTATAATGAGAAGGGAGAACTTTCAGCAATAGCAACTTCAAAATGGGCTCTATTAAATATAGAGACTAACAAATTAACAAAACTAACAGATGAAATTATGGGACATTATGAATTAGAAGATAATAGTGTTTTTCAAGATAGACAATTAGAAAAAATTGAGTTACCAGATACATATTCAAATGAAATAGAATATAAAATTACAAGAAGAGATATTGATATAAATGGACATATGCATAATTTATATTACTTAGATATAGCATATGAGGCATTACCAGAAGATGTCTATCAAATGAGACCATTTAATGAAGTTCAGATACAGTATAAGAAGGAAATAAAGCTTGGAGATATAGTAAAATGTCAATATATATTTTTCAATGGAAAGCATACAATTTCTATTTATAGTAATGACAAAAACATTTTGCATGCCATTATAACATTATCATAAAAAATGTAATAAAGTGTTGAAAAATAGATATATATTTGATATAATATACTGCGGTTTGAAATTTTTAATAAATTTCAAAAAAGAAAGGAATGGGGAAATATGAAAAAACTAAGAAAAACAAAAATTGTTGGAACTATAGGACCTGCAAGTGAACACAGATTAGAAGAATTGATGAAAGAAGGATTAAATGTTTGTAGAATAAATTATTCACATGGGAGTTGGGAAGAACAAGCTGAAAAAACAGAAGAAGTAATTAGATTAAGAAAAGAACTTAACTTGCCAATTGCTTTATTATTAGATATGCAAGGACCAGAAGTTAGAACAGGAATGTTAGTTACAGGAAAAAATGAAAAAATACAACTAGAAGATGGACAAAAATTTACACTTGTAAATGAAGATATAGTAGGAGATAAAGATAAAGTATCTGTAACATATAAAGATTTATACAAGGATGTAAAACCAGGAGCAAAGATATTGATTGACGATGGTGCTATTGAATTGGTAGTTGATGAGATAGTAAACAAAGATATTGTTTGTACAGTAGTACATGGAAATGGATTAGGAAGTAGAAAAACAATCAATTTACCAGGAACAGCAGTACGCTTGCCAGCATTAAAAGAAAAAGATATAGAAGACTTAAAAACAGCATGTGAACATGACTATGATTATGTTGCAATGTCATTTACAAGAAATAAAGATGATATTGATCAAGTAAGAAAAGTATTAGACGAAAATGGTGGAAAAGATATAAAAATAGTTACGAAAGTAGAAAATATAGAAGGCCTACAAAACATGGAAGAGATAGTTGAAAATGCAGATGCTCAAATGATTGCACGTGGAGATATGGCTACAGAAACAGACTTTACAGAACCACCAATTATGCAAAAGAAATTTATTAAATTATCAAATGTAGCAAATAAGCCAGCAATAACAGCAACACAAATGTTAGAAAGTATGACATATAATCCATTACCAACAAGAGCAGAAGCAAGTGATGTTGCAAATGC
>CANQOU010000024.1 GCA_947625565.1 uncultured Clostridia bacterium | reverse complement strand
ATATAATCATTCCAATTTGATTTTTTACTCCAAGAAGCATCACCATTTTGTTTATATTCAATATATGTTTTTTTATACTGATTATCAGTAGTAAAAGTAGTAAAATATCCATCTTTACCTAAAACCTCTTTTTGACCCTCTCCGTATATAATTATCATTTTTTTCTTGCTTTATAATATCATAGCCAGTATTTTTAGAAAAAGAAATCTCATGTAAATTATTTGAATGCTCATCTATAAAATCTATTTTTTTAACAATAAAAATAGAAAAAACTATGAAAATAATTAAAAAAAGAAATTTTGCTACCTTTAATTTTCTTTTATTTTTCTTCTTCATAAAGCACCTCCTAACTAATTTTTAGTATAAATTAATTTAAAAAATAGTGTTTTAAGAAATGCTTAACAAAATCTTAATTTTTTCTTACAATTTGTCTAAACAATAGAAATAAAAAGTATTATATGTTAAAATGTAAATAATTAGAAAGAGGGTAATAAATGAATATTTTAGTATTAGATGATGAAAAAGAAATAGCAGATTTAATTGAGCTATATATGAAAAATGAAAACTATAATGTTTTTAAGTTTTATGAAGCAAAATCTGCAATAGATTGTATAAATAATCAAAAACTAGATTTTGCAATTTTAGATATAATGATAAAAGATATTGATGGATTTGAAATATGTAAATATATAAGGTCAAAAGAACTAAAATTTCCTATAATAATGCTTACTGCTAAAATTGAAGATAAAGACAAAATAAAAGGACTTTCTGTTCGGAGCAGATGATTATATTACAAAACCATTTAATCCTTTAGAACTTGTTGCAAGAGTGAAATCAGCTTATAGAAGATATACAAAATATAATGAAAAAGAAGAAGACAATATTATTTATATAAATGGATTAGAAATAAACCAAGATAAGCATAGTTGTAGGTTATATAATCAAAAAATAGAATTAACACCAATAGAATTTGAAATATTACTATATCTAGCACGAAAGAGAGGGAATGTTATAAGCTCAGAAGAATTATTCGAAAAAGTATGGAAAGAAAAATACTTAGACAATAATAATACAGTGATGGTACATATAAGAAGAATAAGAGAAAAATTGAAAGAAGATAGTAAAAAACCTAAATTTATAAAAACAGTATGGGGAGTGGGATATAAAATTGAACAATAAAGAATTTAGAAAATTAAAAAATAGTCTATCACGAAAATGTATTATGAAAATACTTTTATATAGCATAATGTCAATAATCATATTAGAAATATTTGTTGATGGGATTTTCAATGATATACTTGCAGAAAATACAGCTCAATTTAGTGGACATCTATATTATTGGTTTATTGGAAACAAAACTATAATAATGGTTTTAACATATTTTATTATTTTAATAACAATAACTTTTATAGTTATTAGAAATTCAAATAATAACATAATAGAAACAATATCAGCAATAGATAAAATATTAAAAAACCCAGAACAAGATATAAAATTATCAAATGATTTAATCGTATTAGAAAATAGATTAAATAATATAAGAGCAGACTTAATAGCAAGTAAAAACAAAGCAAGTGAAGAAACGCAAAAAAAGAATGATTTAATTATGTATATGGCTCATGACCTGAAAACACCACTAACTTCTGTAATAGGATATTTAAGTTTATTAACACAAGAAAAAGAAATTTCTAAAGATATGCAAGAAAAGTATATAAAAATAGCTTTAGATAAATCAATTAGATTAGAAGAACTTACAAATCAATTTTTTGAAATAACTAGATATAATTTGCAGGAAATTCCTATAAATAAAAGTAAAATAGATTTATCATTTTTAATGGAGCAATTGATAGACGAATTTTATCCAATGCTACAAGAAAATGGATTGAATTGTATTGTGAATAAACCAAAGCACATATATTTTCTAGGAGATGGAGATAAGTTAGCACGAGCATTTGGAAACTTGATAAAAAATGCAATTAGCTATAGTTATAAAAACACTGATATAGAAATTGAAATATTGCAAAAAGAAGGAAAAATAAATATAATATTTAAAAATAAAGGTGATAAAATTCCAAAATATAAATTGGAAAAGATATTTGATAAATTCTATAGAGCAGATGAAGCAAGAACAAGTAGTACAGGGGGGACTGGATTAGGATTAGCAATTACTAAAGAAATAATAGAATTGCATGGTGGTACAATTAAGGTAAAAAATGATAATGAATATATAGAATTTTACATTGAATTATGATAGGAGTCAAGTTATGAAGAAAGAAACAAAAATAGCAATAATTATATTATTAATTTTTTTATTTACTATAACTTTTATTTTAATTATCTTAAATAAAAGAACTTATGAACTAAACTTGCCAAAACAGGAAAAATTAAAAAGCATAACTATAGAAACACAAGCAAATCAAAAAGAAATTACAGATACTCAGGAAATACAAGACATTATTTATATTTTAAATAATAGTGGGAAAGGAAGAAATACAAAACAAGAAAGCATAAATGACTTTCCAGTAAATACAGAAGAGATAATAACAGTAAAATTTAATTTTGAAGAAGAGGGTACATCTATAATATTTGTTTATATAAGAAATGATAATTACTATATAGAGCAACCATATAATGGAATATATAAAATAAGTGGAGACGAATATAATTCAATAGAAAAGTATATTAGATAAGACACATATTTTCCTTATTTTTGATTTGAAAAATAAAAGAAAATATGTTATTATTTAAATACAAAATAAAGTGTTTGTTATGAGCTGTCAACACTGAATGCATGTGTGTATTGCAACTACACACATTTTTTTATTCAAGAAAACAGAGTAGACTGCAACTATCTACCCTGCCGACGATGTATTGCTACTATTAGTCTTTGACATATCTTGTATGAATAATCTTACTTTTCTTTAATTGTATATAAACCTATATCAGGTTCAACAAATATTGAATCGTCTACTTTATCAAATTCATATTCTTTTTTAGAAATATTTTCTCCATCTACTGTTTTAAAATATAATCCTGTATCTTTTTCAATATAAGTTTCTGAACTCGTTGAATTTAATGACATTGATGATAAAAATCCTTTTATAATATAACAATCTTTTCCATCACAATTAGCAGATTTTATATTTGCAAAAATACTTCCAAAAAGTGTTTGCCATTTGTTATCTGATTCCATAAAATTATAAATATTAACTGATACAAGGTTGTCAGTATTTAATTGTACCGTTTTACCTTCTTTGTTATCATAAAACGTGTCTTTTCTTTCGCCATTTAAATTTCTTTCCATAAATACTACTTCTTTATTATCTTTCTTGTAATATTCCATTGTAACAATTGATCCATCATTTTCTGTTGTTACAGACTTTGTACGATAATTAGTGCTATTTACATATTTTGATATTTTTTCTTGCAGATCAGAAATGATAACATAATTTCTAATAGTATGAATTAAAAATATGGCAATAACTATTAATAATATTATTCCTATAATTTTTAAAATCCTCTTTTTCATATAAAAAACCCTCCCTTTTTTACTATGGAAGGCAACCTAGCAATCATGAGTTTTTTCAAACTTTTAGACCTATGGCTTTGCGTCATAAACTTTCGTTTATTTTGCTATTTACATCTAATTTATTATAGCATATTTTAAACTGAAATTCAATTTTTATGCCTAAAATTAAGCACTTACCTTAAGGCAAATGCTTAAAATATTTATTTTGTTAAAAGATATCCTATAAATAATTCATATGGATTATTATTTTCATAAGTAATTATCTTTCTTATTCCTGACATATCTCGAATTGTAGATAATATTGTTTCAACTTCTTCTGGATCTGCTTTTATTTCAATTGATTCATGAAAAAGATTTACATTAAAACCGTCTAGTACATTTACGTTTTTTTCATCGCGTAGCTTATATTTCATTCTTTCTAATGATTTTTCTTTTGAAATATATTCTAACTCTATATCACTACTAATTTCTGTTATTTTATTCTTTATATTTTCAATTTCTTCATCTGAAATATTATCTTGTAAATATATTTCCATTTTTGAAGCCATTTCATTATAATAACGAAATGCTAATATATTAAATATAACTATACAAGCTAAAAATATCAATGTAATAGATATAATTATATTTTTTTTATTTAATTTCTTTTTTATATTTTTAAGAAAATCTATTTCTTTTTTTTGCTTTGGGTTTTTATCATCTTGCTTAATTTCTTCTAATATATTTCTACAACTTTCACAATTTTTTAAATGTTCTTCTACTAATTCTTTAGAAGTTTGACTTAAAACTCCATCACAATAGCTAAACAATAAGTCCCTAACAATATCACATTCATTTTTCATTTATCAAATTCCTCCTTTAATTTTTGCTTTCCACGAAAAAATACAACTCTTGCCCAATTTGAACTTTTATCCATTATTTCTGCTATTTCACTATATTCAAAATTTCCAAGTATTCTTAAATACATTACGTTTCTAGTGTTTTCGTCAAGAGTTTGCAATTTCTTAAATAATTGTAGCTTATCTTCTTTGATGCAAATTTCTTCTTCGATTGATTCATCTATAAATAATGAATTTTGCATATTATCTAATGGTAATTCTTGTTTTAATTTTTGTTTCCTTAATTTTTTGTACCATATATATTTGCTTATTTGACATAGCCAAGTAGATATTTTGCATTCACCTTTAAATTTATTTATATCTTGAACAGCTACTAAAAAAGTTTCTTGGACAATTTCTTCAGTTATATCTTCGTTTCCAGTTAAGCAGAATACATATTTATAAACAATTTCACTATATTTTTTATATATTTCGGCTATATCCTGCATATTTTTTCCTCCTTTACTTAATTAGTATCATTTCTTAATATTTTGTTACAAGTTTTTTATAAATTTTTCTAAATTATAGTACAATTTTCTGAAGAAAAGCAATGTTATATATAATAGGGGATGTTGATATATAGATAGTTATAGAGTTTTCATTCTATACATTTATGAATGCCTATTAAAGACTTATATTTTTGATTTGACAAATAAAAGAAAATATGTTATTATTTAAGTACAAAATAAAGTGTTTGTCATGAGCTGTCAACACTGAATGCATGTGTGTATTGCAACTACACACATTTTTTTTATTCAAAAAAACAGAGTAGACTGCAACTATCTACCCTGTCGACTATGTATTGATACTATTAGTCTTTGTTTGTTTGGTCATCTTGTTTTCGTTTCTCTTGTTGAAGTTCTAATTGTAATTGTGCATTTTTGTCTTTTTCTAACATCAACAAATCCACTAAACGAAGAATTGCATCATGAGCTGTCATCCTAAATGCCCC
Organism: uncultured Clostridia bacterium; assembly: GCA_947625565.1. Classification (GTDB taxonomy): domain Bacteria; phylum Bacillota; class Clostridia; order TANB77; family CAG-508; genus CAG-269. The sequence continues at coordinate 8,238 of CANQOU010000024.1, read as the reverse complement.
CTTTCCGGCTTTAAGTAAAGACTACCCTCTGACAATGAAAGGTTGCATATATAATACAATGATTTTATGGTAATTTCAAGCAAACATAAAAAAATAATTAATAAAAATTGAAAAGAGAAATAAATAAGCATGTAGAGCAATTAATAACAATAGATGGGATGAATTTAGCATATTTTATCAAGTAGCATAAAAATAGAAAGCAATTCTACATACTAAAATTATTTAAAGATATAGAAGTATAAAACTAAACTCCTTACAATATATTTATAATAAATATATATGGTAAGGAGCAATTCAAATTGGAAATTTTAAGAACAACTTTAATAGGACTGTTTTTTGGAACATTTGGCACAACTATAGGTGGATTTATAGGAATATTTTTAAAAAGAAATTCAAACAAATTTCTGAGTTTTATATTATCATTTGCCTCAGGACTTATGATGGCAATAATATGTTTTGACTTAATTCCAGAAGCTTTAGAAATCAGCAGTATAATTCAAGTAATATTTGGAATAGGCATAGGCATTATAAGTATGATAGGATGTGACATATTAGTAGAAAAAAAATTCAGTCAAAAAAAGACAGCTAAATTTCAGAAAAATCAACTATTAAAAACAGGAATAGTGGTATCAATAGGGCTTGCAATACATAATTTTCCAGAAGGTTTAGCAATAGGCTCAGGATTTGGAGCATCAATAAAACTAGGACTTAGCCTAGCAATAGCAATTTGCTTACATGATATACCAGAAGGAATATCTATGGCAGTACCAATGAAAAATGGTGGAATTTCTAAAACAAAAGTGATTTTCTATGTAATACTATCAGGAATTACAACAGGAGTAGGAGCATTATTTGGTGCAATCTTAGGAACTATATCAACAACAATTATTAGTATTTGCCTAAGCTTTGCAGCAGGAGCAATGTTATATATAGTATCAGGAGAGTTAATTCCAGAATCAAATAAATTATATAATGGAAGAATGACAGCACTAGGAAATATAGCAGGATTTTTAATAGGGATGTTTGCAATGAGCATATAAAAAACATAAAAGTAGCCCAGTCTAATATTTTTTAATTAAACTGGGCAAGATTTATTTAGAAACTTCAACATTATCTTCTAAAACAGAGGTACAATGAGGACATCTGGTAGCCTTAAAATCAATTTCAGAACAGCAGTAAGGGCATACTTTTGTAGTAGGTTCTGGTTCAATTTCTTCATCATTACCATCTTTTTTAACTAATTTCTCAAGATTTTCTTTAGTCTTATTATTTAATTTTGTAAAAGTTCTAATTGCAATAAAAATAGAAAAAGCTATAATTAGGAAATCCACAATAGTAGTAATAAAAGAACCATATTTGATAACTGAATTTCCAACAGTTAATGTTAAATCGTCAAAAGTAACTTTTCCTGTAAATATAGCAACAGTAGGCATAATAATATCATTAACAAGAGAAGTAACTATTTTTTGAAAAGCACCGCCGACAATAACACCAATAGCCATATCAATAACATTACCCCTTGTGGCAAATTCTTTAAATTCTTTTAACATAATATCCTCTCCTTTGCATAATCATTTTACAGTAAAGGTATAAAAAAGTCAATAAAAAGTACTTGCTTTTTTGAAATACCTATAGTAAAATACAAACATAGTTTTGAACAAGAAAAGAGGAATATAAATGACAGAAAATACAATATTAGAAGGATTAAATGAAAAACAAAAAGAAGCAGTAACTTATACACAAGGGCCTTGCTTAGTAATTGCAGGAGCAGGAAGCGGAAAAACAAAAGTACTAACACATAAAATAGCATATTTAATACAAGAAAAAAAGGTGTTACCTTGGAATATATTAGCAATTACATTCACGAATAAAGCAGCAAATGAAATGAAAGAAAGAATTGCAAATTTAGTAGGCGATGTGGCAAAAGATATATGGATGGGAACCTTTCACTCTATCTGTGTAAGAATTTTAAGAAAATTCATAGACAGAATAGGATATGACACATCATTTGTAATTTTTGACACATCAGACCAAAAAACAGTAGTAAAAGGTTGCATGAAGGAATTAGGGATAGACGATAAAATGATAACAGACAGAAATATTCAATATGAAATAAGCAATGCAAAAAATGAAATGCTAACACCAGAACAATATGCAGTAAAAGCAAATGGAAACTATAGAAATGAACTAATTGCAAAAGTATATGAGCTATATCAAAGACGATTAAAAGAAAACAATGCAATTGATTTTGATGATATAATAAATTTTACAATTCAAATCTTTTTAGAAAATGAAGACGTTTTAAACTATTATTCAGACAAATTTAAATATATATTAGTAGACGAATATCAAGACACAAATAAATCTCAATTCACATTAGTAACTTTACTTGCAGCAAAACACGGAAATGTGACGGCCGTAGGGGATAATGACCAAGGTATATATTCATTTAGAGGAGCAGATATATCAAATATACTTAATTTTGAAAAAGATTTTGTGGGAACTAAAATTATAAAGCTAGAACAAAACTATAGATGCACACCAAATATATTAAATATAGCAAATGCAGTTATAAAAAACAATACAGTAAAATACAAGAAAAACCTATGGACAAACAATGAAGAAGGAAACTTGCCAAAAGTATATCTAGCAGAAAATGAATATGATGAAGGAAGCTTCATAGTACAAGAAATAAATAGATTAAAAAGAGAAGAATATCTATCATATAATGACTTTGCAGTCCTATACAGAATGAACACACAATCAAGAGCAATAGAAGATATTTTAAGAAGAGAAAATGTACCATATAAAATTGTAGGAGGACTTAAATTCTACGAAAGAAAAGAAATAAAAGATATTATTGCATATTTACGTTTCATACAAAACACATCTGATAACCTAAGCTTAAAAAGAATTATAAATGAACCAAAAAGGGGAATAGGAAAAACAAGCTTAGAAAATATAGAAAAAATATCAAATGAAACAGAAGTATCAATGTATGAAATAATCAAAAATGCAGACCAATATGGATTAAACAGAGTATTTTTAAATTCAAGAGAGTTTGTAAATTTGATAGAAGAATTAAAAAATAAAAAAGACGATATTTTGATTTCAGAACTAATAACACAAATATTAAAAAAATCAGGATATTCAAAAGCATTAGAAATAGAAAATACAATAGAAGCTGAAAACAGAATGGCAAACTTAGAAGAATTTTTAACTGTAGCAATAGAATTTGAAGAAGAATCAGCAGATAATACATTAAGTGAATTCTTAGAAGGAATTACTCTATCAAGTGATATAGATAATTTAGAAGAAACAGAAGATTCAATAACACTAATGACATTACATAGTGCAAAAGGACTAGAATTTCCAGTAGTTTTTTTAGTAGGAATGGAAGAAGGAATATTTCCAGGATATAAATCAATTGGAGAAGAAAAAGAAATAGAAGAAGAAAGACGCTTATGCTATGTAGGAATAACTAGAGCAAAACAACATCTATTTCTAACACATAGTAAACAAAGAACAGTATTTGGTTCAACAAGTTGTAATCCAGCATCTAGGTTTTTAAACGAAATACCAGATGAATTAGTAGAAAAATGCAATGAAGAAAAAGAAGAAAAAATAACAGACTCACCATATAATTGGACATATGGAGGGCAAAAAGAAAACATATTAACAAAAGTAAAAAAAGAAACTGTACCAGTATTCCAAAGGACAGCAGAAAGCTTTTTAAAATCATTAAATCAAAAACCAGCAAATACAAATGTTGATTTGTCACAATATGGAGAAGGAGTAAGAGTATTTCATAAAAAATTCGGAGAAGGAACAATATCATTTGTAGAACCAGAAGGAGACGACTTAAAAGTAGATATTACATTTGATAAAGTAGGACACAAACGCTTAATGGCAAAATATGCAAATTTAGAAGTATTGATGTAAGAGGTTTACTTTTAAAGTTGACTTTTTGAGATTACCGTGATACGATATAAAGGACAAAAAATATTAGCATCCTCAGGCAGCAAGGGGAGTACAAAACGAAGGAGGTAGAATGAATGGAAACATTAAGATTTGCAAAAAAGCTTGGTGAAACTGTATCAATATTTGATGCAGCTCATCATATCCCAGATTTTGAAAAAGAATTTAAATTACTGGGGTACAGGGTAAATTCTAAACGTCATTGCTTTATGTATATGAGATATAAGGGGATCACATACAGAGTAGTAACTTGGTTTCCAACTGTTGATGAATATATTTTCCGAGTTGAAAAAGTAAAACCAACAGAAAAAACAGAAGTTATTTCAAAATACAAATATGTGTTAGACAATTGCAAAGAAAATGCTTATGGAGCAATAGTACATGAGCGAAAATTTTATAGAGAAGACGAATTAAAAATTGCCAAGCAATCCATGAAAAAATTATGTGGGGATACCCATATATATCAAGTGTACTAATTCATTCTAAAAATAGGGGATTCCATTTGGATCCCCTAAAAAATTATTTAAAAATGTATAAAATTAAAAAAAATGGAAATAATAAACAGAGAAAAGAGAAGAAAGGAAGGATAAAGATGGCAGATTTAAACCAAATGGAGCTACAACATTTAAGACATTTAATAGGTGCACATGAAACTGCATACCAAAAATTAAATGCATATTCAGCACAGGCCGTAGACCCACAAATAAAGCAGTTATTCACAAAATCAGCACAAGATGCACTAAACACTAAACAAAAACTAATGACATTTTTAAATAATTAGGAGGTAAATATGGACGAGAAAACAATGGTAAATGACATTTTATCAAGTGTCAAATCAGATTTGACAGCATATCAAACTGCAATTTCAGAAGCAGAAAATGTAGGACTAAGACAAACATTCCAACAAATTCGTAATAATGACGAGAGCTTTCAATATGAGCTATTCAAAATTGCACAAGCAAAAGGATATTATATTCCAGCTCAAAAAGCAACAGTAACAGAAATCAATACAGTAAAATCAGATTTAAGCTAGGGAATAGAGGACTTTATAAGACCGAAAAGGTCTTTTTTTATTTTGGAAAAAAGAACGAAAAAAAGAAAAAAATAGTGATAATAAAATAAAAAAGGAAAAAAAAAAGAGATATGATGTGAAAATTTCTCTTGCAATTTTTTTAATATTACAATATTATTACAATAGAATTACAAAGGAAGGAAATGCATATGTTAAAAAAGATTTTAATACATACAAGAAAATCTATAAAATTCATATCATTAGTGGTAATAGCAGTATTTTTAATTATTGGAATAGTATCATATTTCTTTAAACCAACATATAGGGTAACACTTGGAGGAGAACAAATTGGATACACATCTAATAAAGTAGACCTTCAAACTAAAATTAGTGATTATATTGAAAATGGTGATGGACAAAATGTAGCATTTGTCCAAGTTGATGAATTACCTGAATATCAATTATGCCTATTAAAAAAAGGCATTGTAACAAATGACGAAGAAATATTTGAAAAAGTAAAAGAATTAGGAACATCATATTATCGCTATTATGCAATATCACAAAATCAAGAAGAAAAAGCATATGTATCTAACTTTAATGAAGCTGAACAAATTGTAAATACTTTAAAAGAAAAAAAGAGTGCTAATATAGATACAATAGCAATTTCAGAAAAATATGAAACAGAAAGCAAAGAATTTACAACAACAGAAAATGCAGTTTCACTTTTATATCAAGCACCAGTAGCTATAGCAACTACTGCAAACTCTAAAAAATCAATAGGAACAGTTAATACAGCAACAACAATATCTGGAACAAAAGTAGACATAGGAATTTCTTTAATAAGACCAATTTCAGGAATTATAACATCACGTTTTAGTGAATCAAGCAGGATACGTTCATCAAGACATACAGGATTAGATATTGCAGCATCAGCCGGAACACCAATAAAAGCAGCTGCAAGTGGAACAGTAACTTTTGCAGGAAAAAAAGGTTCATATGGTAATATGATTGTAATTACACATAGCAATGGAGTACAAACATATTATGCACATTGTAGCAAGCTATATGCATCAGTGGGAAAAACAGTATCACAAGGAGAAACAATTGCAGCTGTTGGTTCTACTGGAAATTCTACAGGTCCTCACTTACACTTAGAAGTCAGAGTAAATGGAATAGCATATAACCCACAAAACTATGTATATTAAAAAAAGATATAATAAAAGCCAGTTTTGTTTAATCAAAATTGGCTTTTTTTTTAGTTCAATCAAAAAACTTTAAAGTTGTAGAAAGAGCATTTTTTTTCATAACACATTTACCATACTCCTTCAAGCGATTTTCGAAATCAGAAGAATGTGTGCAAAAGACTGAAAATTCACTTAAAAGGTGATAAAATAATAATATTGAATGATGCTTCAAGTTAATATTACTTAATACTAAATAATAGTTATTATAATATGCATATAAAGAAGAATGTGCCAATGCGCGTATTGACATTTCACTATGATTTTTCAAAGATGTACAAAAAGTACAATATTGTTCAAAGTCATCAAAACGATATATAGAATAATTAAGAACTTGCGCATTATCAAATTTACGCCTTACTTTCAAATGTTTTTTAGGAAAATTATGATTAAAATCAGAAACATTAGGCTCTTTAATATCATATCTAGTAATAGTAAAAATCATAACCTCATCTTGAGCAGAAAAAGCCTCAATTAGCAATTTACGACCATCTGTATCAAAACCAAATTCTTTTTGAGCTTTATCTAAAATCTCTAAAAAAAGGCCGTGAGATTCAGCAGCTTTTGTCATAATAGTATGTAAATCCATAGAAGGGTCTTTTAAATCTTCTTGCTTTATAATAATACGAATTTTATTTTCAGTTATTCTCTCTATTTTCAAATCAAAACCTCCTAAAAATATATTACTAAATTTATTATACAACTTTTTTTAAAATAATGGAATACACAAAATATGGTAATAATTGAAATATATCACAAAACTTTAAAAAAATAAAGTAAAATCGAGTAAATCACTTGAAAAAAATGCAAAATCAATATATAATACGTATATCATGAAAAAACGTGACCATCCGTAAGAAAAAAAGAAGAAAGGAATGAAAAAAATGGCTACAAGAGATAAAAGTATATGGATTTTAATAGTATTTATTCTATCAGGATTAGTAATAGGGGGACTATTAGGAAGACTAGCAAGTAGTGTACCATGGTTATGGTGGTTATCATATGAGCAACAATTTGGATTAGAAAATCCAATAGTATTAGACTTAAGTATTTTCAAATTAACATTTGGACTAGTATTTAAAATCAATGTTGCTAGTATAATTGGAATGTTACTTGCAATATTCAGTTATAGAAAAATATAAGGGACAAACAGATGCAAGAAAGGAATGTATTTTGATTTGTCAATGAAAATCAAAGATTTACCAGAAGCAGAACGTCCATATGAAAAACTAGAACTATATGGAGAAAAAGCACTATCAAATGCAGAACTATTAGCAATTATAATAAAAACAGGAACAAAAGAAGAAACCTCTGTGCAAGTGGCACAAAGAATATTAAAACTTAGAAAAAATGGAGAATATGACCTATCCTTCCTGCAAAATATAAGTATAGCAGACTTAACCAAAATCAAAGGAATAGGAAAAGTCAAAGCTATTCAAATAAAAGCAATAAGTGAATTAGCTGTTAGGATGTCAAAACCAGATAATTACAAAGGAATTTATATAAAAAACTCAAAAGAAGTTGCACAAATGTTCTTTAGAGAATTTCAAAATGAGAAAAAAGAAATAGCTAAAATTGTTTTACTAGATAATAAACTAAAAATAATAAAAATTGAAGAAATTGCAGTAGGTGGGAGCAATTTTGTAGATATAGGAATAAAAACTATAGTAAAATCAGCAATGCAAGTAGAAGCAACAAAAGTAATCCTAGTACATAACCATCCAAGTGGAATAGCTATTCCAAGTAAAAATGACATTAAGTTTACGGACAAGCTATTTAATGCATTAGCAATATTCGAAATTGACTTATATGACACAATTATCATAGGGAGTAATAATCAATATGCAAGTGTATATGAACATATAAAAAAGCAACTAGAAGCAACTAAGACAAAAATAAATAATTAAAAGCAACATTCATTTTTTGTATTTGAGAAAGACTAACTATTAATTGTCAATAGTTTTTCTAAAAAAAAATTTTAATAATTTGTTAGATAAAAATTTGCAT